>CAZSSS010000325.1:0-2817 GCA_964609255.1 uncultured Rhodobacterales bacterium | reverse complement strand
CTATTTGTCGGGTTCTTTGCCCATACGTTCGGATCGGCGGCGGTTTTCTTGCAGCTCAGCGGCTTCGGCTTTTGCTAGCAATTCGTTGATGACCCGGTTTTTTGCGTCGCTTTTTGCTGCCATTTGGCGGGCTTCCTCGGCTGCGTCTTCAAATTGCTGGCGGGATTGTATCAAGCGTGATTGTTCCTGTCCGGCCCAGCCAAGCCAGCGGGCGGTTGTTGCAAGATCTTCTGCCTCAATATTATTACTGGCGGTTTCAACCTTGTCGGTCAGGGTTGAAATAACGTGTTCGACCTGCTGGACCTGACGCTGTTGTTTTGTCAGCGCGGCCATATCGCGGGTTTTTTTCAACGCGGCCAAGTTGCGCAAGATGCGGATTTGATCGGGGGTCATTGGTTACGCTCGCGCGATTTGCGACGCATTGCATCGGCGAATTGCAGGGCGGCCACGATGGCGCGGTATTGGTCTGGGTGGATTTCATGGCCAACCTCAACGCTTGCGTGGATGGCCCGCGCGGTTGGTGGGTCGCTGTGAATTGGCACGCCTGAATCCATGCCGGCCTCGCGGATGCGCCGCGCCACGTCGTCAACCCCTTTGGCAATGCAAACCGGGGCGGAACCGGTTTCACGTGTCCATTCCAGCGCCACCGCGTAATGGGTTGGGTTCACCACAATCACATCAGCGCGCGGCACATCATGCAACATCTGGTTGGTGGCAATTTCATGCGCTCGGGCGCGGCGCTGGGATTTCATATAGGGGTCGCCCTCAGATTCCTTGGCCTCGTCTTTCAGTTCTTTGTGGGACATGCGAAGTTTCTGCAAATGCTGGTATTTTTGCCACAGAATATCAACCAGCGCGATGATGACCGCGATCAGGCTGACAAGCACCAAAAGATCGGTCAGGGTTTTGCCCATCAGGGCCACAACCGCCCCCGGCTCAGCGCGCAGAGACCCGATGATCTGGTCTGAATTACCACGCAGGTAAAACGCGACAGCGGTGGCAACGGCCACCATTTTTACAAGGGTTTTCAGAAACTGCACGATACCGTTCTTGCCAAACTTATTTTTGAACCCTTCAATCGGGGAAATACGGCTGAGCTTGGGCAGAACTTTGCTGGGCGCAACGACAAAAACCCGCTGCACAATCAGCGATAATAATGCAACGGCAAAGGGAAGGAAAAAAATCGGTAAAATAGCCAAGATCGCCGTGCTCAATATGGCCTTGAGCATATCGCCACCGCCCGCACCAAGAATGATGGGCGAGAGCTGATCTGCCCGGCCAAAAAACACGGTTAATTCGGCGGCACCGTCTGAAATACCTTTCGCGCCCACAAAAAATATTGCCACCACTAAGCCAAGATAAGCCGCGGCGGCAGAGACGTCGGTTGATTTGGCAATATCACCCTTTTTGCGCGCATTTTCAATTTTCTGCTGCGAGGCGTCGTGGGTTTTTTCCTCTGATTGGTCCTCGCTCATGGCATGCCCAGCGGGTCAAACAGCACTGCGTCAAGGCGGTCGTTCCAAACGCTCAGAATTGCCGGACCAGCCAGCAGCAACAGCAGCATGGCCCCAGCGGTAATGGCTGGCGCGCCGATGAAGGCAACCATCAACGCAGGCATCGCGCGGTTGATCGCACCAAGCGCAAGGTTATAGGCAAGTGCGGCAATCACAAAGGGTGCTGCCATCGAAAAGGCAAACTGAAACGCCGCCGCAGAACGCGCGATGCCCCATTCGGCGATATCCCCGGCAATAGGAATGGTGCCCATCGGCAAGATGTCATAGGTCGAGGCAATCGACATCGCAGCCTTTATATGCAGGCCTGTCACCAGCGCCAAAGTCATGGCGGCCATGACCAGAATATTACCGATTGCGGGCATTGGGTCAGGCGTGGCGGCGGCACCGGCGATCTGGCTGATGGAGGTCGATTGCGCCGCAATTGACCCCGCCAGTTGCAATGCCATGACCATCAGGCGCACCGAAATACCGATTAGAAAACCGATGCCTGCCTCAATAATAACCAATACTGCAAGCCCGGTTAGGTTATCTGAAATTTGTGGCAGAGACTGCTGCACCATCGGCCAGACAACCAACGTAAAGCCAATAGAAACCATCAACCTGACGCGGCTGGGGATAACCTGTTCGCCAAAGGCTGGAAACAGCGAAATTGCGGCGGTAACGCGCACAAAAACCAGCATCAACGCATTGAGGCTGAAGCTGGAAATTTCCAGAATTTCAGCCAGCCCTTCCAGCATCAGGCCATGCCCACAAGTGCGGGCTGCGCGTTGGAGCCGACTTCTTCAAAGCTGAAAACCGGATTTCGGATGCCTTTTGCGGATAGAACCGTATGCACAAAACGCCGTCGGCGGGCAGAGGTGACCACAGCCGGATAACGGCCTTTTTCCCCTGCGCTTGAGACCTTTTCAGCGATGGAATTAGCCAGTCGGTTAAATTCATTTGGCGGCAGGGCAATGTCAACTGCACCTTGCGGGCCTTCCATTTGATGTTGTTGAAACAGTGCTTCCCATTCGGGGGAAAGCTGCACCAGCGGCAGCGCGCCGTCGGGTTCCTGCATGTCTGAAATAAGTTGAAAACCAAGCCGCTGGCGGACATATTCGGTCAGGGCTTCGATGCCGTTAATGCTGCCTTGGGCTTCGGCGATGGCCTCCATGATCAGGGGCAGGTTGCGGATTGAAACCTGTTCTTCAAGCAACAGGCGAAGCACCGATTGCAGCAGGTCAATCGGCACTTTTTCCGGCACAAATTCATCAAGTATGCGCCGGTTGGCAGCGGCACGTCCGGAATCGCTTACGGCGACAAA
>CAZSSS010000324.1:1380-2838 GCA_964609255.1 uncultured Rhodobacterales bacterium | reverse complement strand
CAAGGTTTTTGCACAAAAAGCCTCGGATGTCCTTGGGTATGACCATTTTATCTCAGACACATCTGGATCAATCTGCGAAATCGTTACGCCGGAAAACCCCGATTGCCCGGTGTTGAAATCCGTTTCCAGCGCGGCTTTGCCTGTGTGGATACGCGGCGCGTCAACCCATACCGAATTGCTGAAAGAACGGTTTCGCGCCGCGCCAAAACCCATGTATTATCCTGAAAGATTTTTAAGGTCAAAATGGGCCGAATTCCTGAATGAACGCAACATACCCGAGGCCAAAGTAGACCCCGATGAATTCATCCGCTGGGGCTTTGGCGAGCTGTTGGAAAACCGCCTGCCCCGTTATGCCGCAATCGCAAAAAACTGGGGGGTCATCATTGAGGCCAACGAGGTTCTCGCCATTCGTGATACCCAAGATTTCAACGACCTTATCGCCCTCAGCCTAGACAGGAATTCCTGATGCCTATTAAGCTTCCCGCTGACCTGCCCGCCTTTGACATCCTGCAATCTGAGGGGGTCAACGTGCTGACCGCTGATAGCGCCGCGCGTCAGGACATTCGACCGCTGCAAATCGGGTTGCTGAACCTGATGCCCAAAAAGGAACAAACCGAGGTGCAATTTGCGCGCCTGATTGCCGCCTCGCCTTTGCAGATCGACCTGACCTTAATCCGCATGTCGGAACATGTTTCAAAAAACACAGCCCCCAAACATATGGAGGCCTTTTACCAACCCTTCCAAGCCATCAAACATAAAATGTTTGACGGGCTGATCATTACCGGCGCACCGATTGAGCATCTTCGGTTTGAAGATGTGTCTTACTGGCCTGAAATGGTTGAGGTCATGAACTGGACCCAAACCAATGTGCTGTCGACTTTCGGGGTGTGCTGGGGGGGCATGGCGATGATCCATCATTTCCACAACGTGCCAAAAATCATGCTGGATCAAAAGGCATTCGGCTGTTTTCGCCACAAAAACCTGGCCCCGGCCTCACCGTATCTGCGCGGGTTTTCTGATGATTTTGTCATGCCTGTCAGTCGCTGGACCGAAAACGCAGCCAGCACAATTGAAAAAACCAACGGCCTTGAGACCTTGATCTATTCCGATGAAACCGGCCCCGGTTTGGTTGAGGATAAAGCACATCGCGCGCTTTATATTTTCAACCATCTGGAATACGATTCCACATCTCTCAAGGATGAATATGACCGTGATATTGCGGCAAATACCCCGATAAATGTGCCAATGAATTATTACATCGATGATAATCCCAAAAACCCGCCCGAGAACCGCTGGCGCAGCCATGGTTATTTGCTTTATAGCAACTGGATAAGCGAGATTTACCAAACCACCAATATTGACATCACCAAAATTCTTGAAGGTGATTCAAAATAATGGGGGCCATAGCGGCAAATGGTGTTTTGATCCTCGGGGATTCGCATTGCAAATATTTTGCTG
>CAZSSS010000324.1:0-1370 GCA_964609255.1 uncultured Rhodobacterales bacterium | reverse complement strand
GCCGCAGGTAATCAACGACAGCTATATTGCCATCCGCTTCGCGCAGCATCCATGACCGGGTTTGGGCGGCGTAGCTCTGCGCTTGGGGTGCAATCGCGGGCCCTTCGTCTTGTGCGAACCCATGAACACCTGTGCGGCATTACCGTTTTTGCCTTTGGGCAGGTTGATGTTGAACTTGGGCTTTATTACCGCTGGCTGTTTAAGGACGCAAAAATCGATGCCTTGGCATTTTTTGAAGAAATTATTGATATCTATATCAGGAATATTACAGAAATCGCCAGCAGCGCCAGACCAATTATAAAAGGCATAAACCAAACCGTTTTGGTCGATCAGAATCGTGCTGTGGCTTATGTTTCCAGAATAATCAGCGAAAACAGCGCCACGCCAACCCAAGCCAAAGAATTGGCAAAAACGCTGGCTACTCTTTATCCTGAAATTCAGCGCCGACTGGAGCTGACAACGCAATTCAACCAAATATTGCGCGATTATGCCAAAAAATATGACCTGACCTATTTTAATCTGAACCAGCACCTGATTGACCCTAAGACCCGCCGAGTAAAAGAAATTCATAGCCCGGCCGATCACGACCATCATATAGTCGATTCAATTGACATTCGAAAATTGCACCTTGCGATGTTGCTTAAAGCACTTAAAACTTAAAACTGGACCCAAAATGAACTCACTGCCCTTTGACGGCGAAATCAGCCGATATTTTCAACAAGACGCCCCCGCCGCAATACGCGATGCTATTTTGAATGGCTCAAACAACGACATTCTGAATGCCGATTTCCCCTATGAAAAACGCATGAGCCGCAAGAAATATGATACCGCCTTTGACGCGCTGCAAATTGAAATGGTCAAATTGCAGTCTTGGGTCAAAGAAACCGGCCAACGGGTGGCGATTGTGTTTGAGGGGCGCGATGCAGCCGGCAAAGGCGGCACAATCAAGCGGTTTCGTGAAAACCTGAACCCGCGTGGTGCCAGGGTTGTTGCGCTGTCAAAACCCTCAGATACGGAACAATCGCAATGGTATTTTCAACGCTATATCCAGCATCTGCCCCATGCGGGTGAAATCGTATTTTTTGACCGAAGCTGGTATAACCGTGCCGTTGTTGAAAAGGTTTTTGGCTTTTGCAGCGATGCGCAGCGCGCCCGGTTTTTCCGCCAGACCCCCAGCTTTGAAGATATGTTAGTTCGAGACGGTATTATTCTTATCAAAATCTGGTTGACAGTTGGCCGCGCAGAACAGCTCCGGCGGTTTATTGCGCGCGAAAGCGACCCGCTGAAACAATGGAAACTGTCTGGCATTGATGTCAAAGGTCTGCCGCTGTGGGATCCTTATTCAACCGCCATTTCGGAAATGTTTGCCC
>CAZSSS010000323.1:0-2861 GCA_964609255.1 uncultured Rhodobacterales bacterium | reverse complement strand
TATTCAGCAGCACAAAAAATAACCGATGGTGTGACTGCACCATTTGAAATTCATGTCGCCCAAAACTCTGGCAGTTTTGGCAGTGGACCTTATCAAAGGATTGATATTAATGACTAATACTTACAACTTTGCGCTTCCGTTGGTTCAAGCAGCGCAAGCGCAAAAACACGTAACAGTAAACGAAGCGCTGGCACGGCTTGATGCGGTTGCGCAGTTGCGGCTTATTGATATCGATGTTGTTTCGCCCCCTGTGGCTGTTGACGGAGCCGCATACGGCATTGGCAGTTCCGCAACGGGTGATTGGGCGGGGCAAGACGGTGATATTGCCATTTATTCGAATGGGAGCTGGGTGTTCTTAACACCGCAGTTTGGCTGGAAAGCATGGGATGAAACCGCAAATGTCGGGCTTTTGCATGACGGAACACAGTGGCATAATGATGCAATTGTTGTTGCATCAAGCGGTGCGGCAATAATTGGCCGGATTGCAGAAACCGTGCTGGTTATCGGCGGGGGTTCAACCGCAACAACGCCCAATATTATTCCCAAAAACGGGATGGTATTTGGTGTTACTGCGCGCGTCGAAGTGGCCATTACCGGTTCAGGTGTATCGACGTGGTCGCTTGGGATTCCCAGCTCTCCGACGCGTTATGGATATGGGCTGGGGCTTGGCAAAAATTCTTATGCGCATGGGGTTACGGGCACGCCAATTACTTATTATGGAACAACACCGCTGGAAATAAATTCAGATGCGGGCACGTTTACTGGTGGAACCATCCGATTGGCTGTGCATTATTTTGAATTGATACGCCCGCGCGCGATATAATTTTGCGGTTGTCTGATGCTGCACGGTTTGGCGAACACATTGTTGTAATAATGGTTGTTTTTGCAGGAATTCGCCAACTATGCTATTGATTTATGGGTAAAAGAGACAACCTATAAGCCAAAGCCCAATGGTTGGGCGCAAGGAAAAACATGGCTGTTCCTAACGCTAATCTTACAACACTTGACCCTATATGGGCAAATATTGTAACCGAGGCTAAAGATATTCTTGTCGCTGAACCGGCAATGGCAGGGCTGATTTATAGCGGAATTTTGCACCACAAATCGCTGGATTCTGCGCTGGCGCATCGGATATCGCAAAAGCTGGCATCGGGGGAAATGACCGAAAGCGTGTTAAACGAGGTATGTTTGACCGCTTTTCACGGCTCATCCGAATTGGTTCTGGCGGCGCGCGCTGATATCATTGCAGTGCTTGATCGAGACCCAGCCTGCCATCGCTGCATTCAACCATTGTTATTTTTCAAAGGATTTCAAGCGGTTCAATCGTATCGCGTGGCGCACTGGCTTTGGCAAAATGGCCGCAAGGATATGGCGTATTATCTGCAAATGCGCTCATCCGAGGTTTTTGGTGTCGATATTCATCCCGCTGCACAAGTTGGGCGCGGGTTGATGATTGACCATGCGCATTCAATTGTAATTGGGGAAACGGCTGTGGTCGGGGACAATGTTTCAATGTTGCATTCAGTGACATTGGGGGGCACCGGAAAAGGTGAAACCGATAGGCATCCTAAAATCGGCGATGGCGTATTACTGGGTGCCGGTGCCAAAGTTTTGGGCAATATCGACATTGGGCATTGTTCACGAATTGCCGCCGGTTCGGTTGTGCTAAACGCGGTGCCACCGTGCAAAACGGTTGCTGGCGTGCCCGCAAAAATAGTGGGTGAGGCCGGGTGTGATCAACCATCCCATGAGATGAACCAGCTTTTGGCTGAGTAATGCTGGGGTACCCCACCCAACGATCTAGGCCAGCATTACCACCGGGTTTTCAAGATTGTTTTTAACGGCCGCCAGGAATTCTGCGCCAAGTGCGCCATCAATCACGCGGTGATCAACTGATAATGTTACCGACATTACAGTTGCCACACCCAATTCCCCATCAGCATTTACAACGGGTTTCTTTTCACCCGCACCTATGGCCAGAATGGAACCATGGGGCGGGTTAATCACCGCGTCAAAATTCTGAATACCCATCATCCCCAAATTTGAAATGGCAAAGCTGCCGCCCTGATATTCATGGGGCGCAAGTCTGCGGGTTTTGGCGCGTGCAGCAAGGTCTTTCATTTCTGCGGACAGGCTGGTTAATGTGCGTTCATGTGCATCGCGCAGCACCGGGGTGAACAGGCCGCCTTCAACGGCCACAGCCACAGCAACATCAGAGGGTTTCAGTTTTAAAATGCGATCACCGGCCCATACGGCGTTGCAATCGGGGACTTGTTGCAGTGCATTGGCACAGGCTTTGATGATGAAATCATTCACCGAGAGCTTTGCCCCTCGTGCCTCCAGACCTTTGTTGATCTGGCTGCGTAATTTCAGCAATGAATCAAGATGAATATCGCGTCGCAGGTAAAAATGCGGGATGGTTTGTTTGGCCTCTGTTAGGCGGCTCGCGATGATTTTGCGCATTCCGTCGAGCGGCATTTCGGTGAATTCGCGATCTGCATACATGGCCATAACGGTATTGGCATCAGCGTTTTGCGACGCGGGAGGTTGCGCCATCTGCGGAGCCGGTTGCGCGCTGCTTTCAACATCAGCCTTGATAATGCGACCTTTGGGGCCGGAACCGCTGATTGTAGTCAAATCAAGGCCTTTGTCAGCAGCGATGCGACGGGCTAGGGGGGAGGCGAAGACACGGGTTCCCTCGGCTGCGGGTGTGGCGGGTGGCGGGCTGATGTCCGCCCTACGTTCGGGTTTGGTCTCGGGTTTTGGTTTGGATTCGGGTTGGGGCGCGGGGGCCGGCGCAGAGATATCGGAAATATCGCTGATGCTTTCGCCATCTTCCAACAGCACCGCGATGGGCGCGT
>CAZSSS010000322.1:0-2863 GCA_964609255.1 uncultured Rhodobacterales bacterium | reverse complement strand
CCGGCCTGCCGTTCAGTTCTGCTTGCAAACCATCCTTAGCCACATCAACACGCAATTTTTCACGCTGTTCGGTGGTCCAGCCTTTGCAAAGATCCCACGCGGCATCCAATGCATTTTGATCATATAAAAGCCCAACCCAAAACGCCGGAAGCGCACAAATCTTGCGCCACGGCCCGCCATCCGCGCCGCGCATTTCGATAAATTGTTTGATGCGCGCGTCAGGAAAAGCGGTGGTCAGATGGTCAGCCCAATCGGATAATGTCGGGGTTTCTCCGGGCAACGCGGGCAGTTTTCCAGCCAGAAAATCCCGAAATGACATGCCCAGCGCGTTGATGTATTTCCCGTCGCGATAGACAAAATACATAGGAACATCAAGGGCATACTGCACCCATGCTTCAAACCCAAAGCCGTCTTCAAACACGAATGGCAATATACCTGTGCGGGCTTGATCGGTGTCTTGCCAGATGCGTGCGCGCCAGCTTTGATACCCTGTCAGCTTGCCTTCAAAGAACGGCGAGTTGGCAAAAAGCGCGGTTGCGATTGGTTGCAAAGCCAAGCCAACCCGCAGTTTTTGCACCATGTCCGGCTCGCTTGAGAAATCAAGATTTACCTGAATACAGGTGGTGCGATACATCATTTGCGTGCCATGCGTGCCCACAGATTCCATATGTGGAGTCATCAATTTATAGCGCCCTTTAGGCATCATCGGCATTTGCTCAGCCGTCCAATCCGGGGCTGCGCCCATGCCAAAAAACTTCATGCCCAAATTCTCCGACACGTCTTTGACCTCACGCAAATGATCGTTGGCCTCATCGCAGGTTTGGTGGATGGTTTCCAGCGGAGCGCCCGATAATTCCAACTGCCCACCCGGTTCCAGCGATACATTTGCACCATTTTTGGTCAGCCCGATCAAGTTGCCTTCTTCAACCACTTCTGCCCAGCCGTATTTATCCCTAAGGCCTTGTAATAAGGCCTTTATTGACCGCTCACCGTCATAGGGGATTGGTTGAAATGTATCTTTGCAATAGCCGAATTTTTCATGCTCGGTGCCAATACGCCAGTCTTGTTTGGGCTTACATCCATCCGCCAAAAGCTGCGCCAATTGCGCATGGGTTTCGATCGGTCCGCCGCCGGTTTGAGGTATGGACATTGGCACTCTCCCTTATTGGTTTCAGATTCACTTAAGCCTGTAATTTCCTGCTTACAAGGGATCACGCGCCGTTTAGCCACCCTTTTCCCAAATCGTTTCAATGACCAGCGAAGTTGACCGCGCCGCACGGCTGATTTTTTCCACGCCCAAGCCCGGAAGCACCGTAAATGCATCGATCAGCATGTCGGCCCCTTCGGCGTTAAACGGGATCAAAACCGGCGCGCCATCGACTGAATAAAGCACCCAGTTTCGCCCGCCGCTGCGGGTCGGGGAAATGTCGATTTTACGAAGGGAATCAATGCTGACAACGCCGCCCAAATGCGGGGCCAAATAGGTAATATTGCGTTCATCAATTTCGACCAATCCGGGGGCAGACGCATCGCTGCGCAGCCGAATTCGCAGTAATGCCGCGTAAAACAAGCTGCCAACAATGCTGGCCAAAGCAATGCCAAACAGGGCCATGACCCAGCTTGACCACATAAATGCCAACCATAAAACCCGCACTGTCGCCAATAGGAAAACGCCAATAACGATGGGTTCCTGCCAGCGTTTCAAGGTTTTTACAGCCTCGGGGCGGAACAGGGCCATGTCAGTCCTTTTCAATGTTAAACAGGGTAATGACATAAGTGCCGATTTGCTGAAATCCGATGGCGCGATAAGCACGGCTGGCATTTTCACTGGCTGAAAACAAAACCGCCTTTTGCGCCCCGTTTTCCCGCGCCTGCGCCAGATGTTGCGCGACAACAAGGCGACCATACCCTTTGCACCGAAATTCCGGTGGTGTAAAAACCGCGCCAATTTGAACACAATCGGGCATCGTGGCATTAAATAAAACTTGCGCAACAGGCTGTTTATTCACAATCAACAGCTTAAAGCGTTCGGTGTTAACCCTGCTTTTGGCCTCCTCAATCGCCTCAGCACGGCTGGCATCCCCCGCCGGCCTCAAGCCGACTTCGATTGTATAATCATAAGCCCATTTCGCCAGCAATGGCATGTCTTTCTGCTCGGCCTTGCGCAGTTCATGGTCAATAAAATCCGGAATAACCAGATACTCCAGATCCATCGAGAACAGGGGTTCTGCTTTGTCATATATCGGCGTAACACCTTGAGTTACAAAAGTTTTTTTCAGTTGCGCAACCTGTTCGGGTGTTCCCAGCAGGCCCATGCAGACAAAGCTTTCAGAAAGCTGCGCCCGCGCGAATTCGGCCAATTTTTCAAAGCTACCCTCAGCTTGGGCCATGATCGTGCCAAAATTGGCAACCGCGCAAACCGCTGTAATCACGCCGTTTTTCAGCGCAATGAAATAACGCATGGCATACATATCCACAGTATTCCCCAGCCCGAAATCCCGCAGGTTTCCGCGCATAAACATGGTGGTGGCGAAATTCTTTGCCAGATATGCCTCTAATGCAGGCTCATCCCCTGCAACAGCTTCGCGGATCATTGCCAATCCCCCAAGGCTTGTTGCCATGCGGCCATTGCGGCAATCGCAGCCGTATCCGCGCGTAAAATGCGCGGGCCGAGGCTAATCGCTGTTGTTTGAACCAGCGCATTTAGCGCCGTGTTTTCGTGAGGTGAAAAACCTCCTTCTGGTCCGATAATTATCGCCCATTTTCGAGCGGCTTTTCCCCGTAATGCAGTGGCAACCGGCACCGCTGTTCGGCGTTCATCGCAGAACAACAGTTGCCGGTCATCCGGCCAGGCATCAAGCAG
>CAZSSS010000321.1:0-2868 GCA_964609255.1 uncultured Rhodobacterales bacterium | reverse complement strand
GTCGGTTTCAGGTGGTGGCAAAGACGCGATGGATGAATTGTGGCTGCAAACCAAAGGCATGTATGTGCCGGGGCAGGAAAAACCAGCCAACGTGTTCACCAAACAGATCGCGTTTAATGTGATCCCGCATATTGATGTGTTCATGGATAGCGGCGACACCCGCGAGGAATGGAAAATGGTCGCCGAAACCAAAAAGATCGTTGATCCAAAGATCAAGGTTACGGCCACCTGCGTGCGGGTGCCGGTTTTTGTTGGCCACGCGGAATCGATTAATATCGAGTTTGAGGATTTCCTTGACGAGGACGAAGTGCGCGACATTCTGCGCGAAGCCCCCGGCATTCTGGTGGTCGATAAACGCGAAGATGGCGGCTATACAACCCCGGTGGAATGTGTGGGTGAATACGCCACATTTGTTAGCCGTATTCGTCAAGACGTGACTGTTGAAAACGGCATCAACCTGTGGTGCGTCTCGGACAACCTGCGCAAAGGCGCAGCCCTGAACGCGGTGCAAATTGCCGAATTGCTGGGGCGGCGGGTGCTGAAAAAGGGGTAAATTTGCACGTTCCTTCAGAAGCATACTGGACCTGTCACGCTTTAATGCCGCTCCCAATTCAGTCCGATGAAATGGGAGCGGTGTCAGATGAAATCGGAACTATTACAGTTCATCAAATGGCGCTATTTGAACTGAGCTGTGCTCCGATAATCCCATTTTTAAAGAGACGTTTCAGTAGAATTCAGGCTGCATTTCTTAGCTCCAGCATTAGTTGTAAACGCCTGACGCCTTAAACTGGCCTCGGGTCATCCCACAAACAGATAGTAGCTTTTTCCGGTGAACCTGTCGCCAAGTGGCCTTCTTTTACGCCGCCGAATGGCCGTTTTTTGCTCCTCCGTTGACAGCTCTGTTCACTCCTCCCTGAACGCTCGGTAAAAATACCCTGCTAATGGCTTAAGCAAATATTGCAGCGGCGAGCGGTCTCCGGTTTTTATAAATACTTCGACGGGCATGCCGGGGAGTAATTCTCGCCCATGCAGTTTTTGCATTTCGCCGTCATTTGGCAGCATTTCCGCGATGTAAAACGACATGCCGGTGGTTTCGTCGGTAAAAATATCAGCCGAGAGATTTGTTACCGAGCCTTTGATCTCGGGTGTGGTGCGGGCATCAAACGCGGAGAAGCGCAGGTTGGCGGCTTGGCCGATCTCAACCTGATCGATGTCTTGCGCAGCAATGCGGGTGGTTACGATCAGATAGGTGTCTTGGGGCACCACATAAAGAATGGGTTCGGCTGGCGAGATGACCGAGCGCAGGGTGCGGACTTGCAGACCATAAATAATGCCGGAGCGCGGGGCGCGTATGTCCAGCCGTGACAACCGTTCCCTTAGGCTTAAACGGCGTTCGCGCAGCTCCACCTCCTGGAATTGCAAATCCAGCAATGTGGTTATGGCTTCTTCGCGCAGGCTGGAATTGAGCCGCAGGATTTCAATTTCAATCTGGGAGATTTGACCACGGGCTTGGGCAATTGAGGAGACAAGCTCACCTAGAGAACCACTTAAAGCTGCCTCATCGCGTTGCAACGCTGACACTTGACTTAACTGGGTTAATCCATTGCCAAGCAGGTTTTCCTGATTGCCTAGCTCATTTATCACCACGGCGTGCTGCCGCTCAACCGCCACCAGTTGCGCTTCAATACCCACGATTTGTTCAAAAACTTGTTTTTTCTGCTCATTCAGTTGCGCCAATTCTTCGCGTTGCGCGGTTTGCCTTGCGACAAACAAGCCAACTTGACCCGCAAGAACGGTTTGCACAGAAAGGTCGCTTTCCGCGCGTGCAATCAGTTCTTTGCCAAAGCTGATATTGTCAGCCTCGTCACGTTCAGCGATCAGCCGGTCATGGCGTGCCAATAGTTCAAACAATTGCCCCTCAACAATATCGTATTCCGATTGCATCAATGTGCCGTCAAGTTTGATCAGAACCTCGCCCGCGTCCACCACATCGCCGTCTTGAACAAGAATGCGTTGCACGACGCCGCCCTCGGAATGTTCAACCACCTGACGGCTTGAGGCAACCTCAAGCGTTCCCGTGGCCACCACCGCGCCGGATATACTGGTTAATGTGGCCCAAAGGCCCAAGCCAATAACCAGCACTGCCAATGTACCAAACCCCCATTTAAGGAAACGCTTGGCGCTCCACGGGGATACTTGTGTTGGCGCATTCATGTGCTTGACCCCTCATTTGGATCATTATTTGGCTTTGTGATACGCTTTGGATTAGCTGGCGCAATTTTACGGGGCGCGTTTCGGGTTTGCTGCCCATTACCAGCCCGGGCTCCGGGCTTTTTAAAGAATTTGTCTTTGATTTCCTGCAATGGGCCAAAGCCGCGCAACACGCCTTCATGCAGCACCATGGCCAAGTCACAAACTTCCAGCGCGGCTTCGCGGTGCACCATCATTACCACGGCCGCATTATTCTTGATCATGTTTTTGATCGCCATATCCAGCGCCGCCTGACCTTGGGCATCAAGATTTGAGTTTGGTTCATCCAGCACCATAATCACCGGATCGCCATACATGGCGCGGGCCAAGCCAATGCGTTGTTTTTGCCCGCCCGACAACATACCGCCTTTGGAATTCACTGGTGTATTGTATCCATCATCAAGCTGTTTAATCAGGTTATGCGCCCCCGCCATTTTGGCGGCTTTGATGTATTTCTCCGGCGGGGCATCTGGCTCCATTCGAGAGATGTTTTCTGCAATGGTGCCGCTGAACAGGGTTACGTCCTGGGGTAAATACCCGATATAATTACCAAGGTCTTTGCTGCTGTATTGATCCAGCGTTGCACCATCAAGACGGATTTTCCCTGATGCGGGTTTC
>CAZSSS010000320.1:0-2884 GCA_964609255.1 uncultured Rhodobacterales bacterium | reverse complement strand
CTGGCCATTGTAATGGACAAGAATCAGATCAGAATTAATTCCCGGCGAAGATATTTCCATGGCCATTTCCCCGCGCCGGAGATTAGAAAAATTAGCCGCCGCCTGCAAGCCTGTAACCCAATGCCTCGGCCAGGTGATGTTTTTCCGTTGTTTCGGACAGGTCAAGATCGGCAATTGTGCGTCCAACCCGTTGAACCCGGTAATATGCGCGCGCCGAAAGCCGGAATTTCTCAGCGACTTTTGACAATAGATCCAACGCATCAGCTGAGAGCTTTGCAACCGTTTCAAGCAGTTCTCCGTCAGCTGCTGAATTTGTGATCACATTTGTAACATCTTGAAATCGTTGAATTTGAACCTGTCGAGCCGCCGCAACCCGGCGGGCAACGCATTCCGAGGATTCCCCGCGTGGCAAATTGGCCAAGTCTTTAATGCTTACGGCTGGCACGTCTATGCGGATGTCAAAACGGTCCATCATCGGGCCGGAAATACGGCCAAGATAGTCGTCACCGCAAAGAGGCGCGCGTCCGCAAGCACGTTCCGGTTCGGTCATATACCCACATTTGCATGGATTTGCCGCTGCAATTAACATGAATCGGCTGGGATAACGCACATGCGCGTTGGCGCGGGCCACGACTACATCGCCGGTTTCCAATGGCTGGCGCAGAGTTTCCAGAACCTGTCGGGAAAATTCCGGCAATTCGTCCAAAAATAGCGCGCCATTATGGGCCAGCGAAATCTCGCCCGGTTTTGCATCGCGCCCGCCCCCGACAATGGCCGCCATGCTGGCGGTATGATGGGGTGTGCGAAACGGCCGCGCCCGCGAAATTCCGCCTTCTTCCAGAATCCCGGCAAGTGAATGGATCATTGATGTGTCAAGGGCCTCAGCCGGGTCAAGCGGGGGTAATATCCCGGGCAGGCGGGCGGCCAGCATGGATTTTCCAGATCCCGGCGAGCCAACCATAAGCATATGATGCGCCCCCGCCGCAGCAATTTCCAGCGCACGTTTTGCCTTTTCCTGACCACGAACATCAGCCAGATTTTGGTGATGGTTTTCCAGCGTTATTTCGCCCGGCGTTGCGGTCGCCAAAATATTTCTGCCCGAAAAATGGTTGACCAGCGAGACAAGGTTATCGGGGGCCAACACCTGCACTGCGTCAACCCAGGAGGCCTCAGCCCCGCATGATTTCGGGCAAATCAGGCTGTAATCAGCAGTCGCGGCGGCGATTGCAGCGGGCAGAGCGCCGTTGACATGCACCAATGATCCGTCCAGCGAAAGCTCGCCCAAGGATAGCTGTTGAATGATTTGATCGCGCGGTAAAACATCCATTGCCGCCAACAGGGTGAGCGCGATCGGCAGGTCAAAATGTGACCCGATTTTGGGAATATTTGCAGGCGACAGGTTTATAGTTATACGTTTGGCGGGCAACGCCAACCCCATGGCAGAAATCGATGCGCGCACTCTTTCCTTGGCTTCTGATACCGCTTTGTCGGGTAAACCAACCAGATTAAATGCGGGAAGTCCCGACGCCAAAGATACTTGAACTTCAATAATTTTGGCGTCAACTCCCTGAAAAGCAACCGTATAACTGCGCGCAATCATTAATCTCTCCCACCACGACGGGGTGATGTTTGGGTAAATCCATTTAATTTTAGTTAATTTTATTCGAATTCGAGCGAATTATAGAAGTATTCTAGTGGACCAATACTTAGCTAGACCATCAAAGGTTTTGATTAACTGACCTGATGCTCCACGCCGCTGATTTTTGTAAAAATGACAGGCGGGTTATTGATAAATTACTTATCTTAAAGGAAAAAACTGACTTTGATGGTAGATTGGCCGCGTGTTGAAGCGCGGCCAGTATTACGCCAAAATGCGCAACAAGGATTAAATTTTCCGGCGGGTCATTTTCCAGAATATGGTGAATTGTATCTTTGATCCGGTTTGAAAAAATATCCCAGCTTTCGCCATTCGGGGGGGCAACATGGCCTGGGTTCTCCCAAAAATTCCGCGATAGGTCGGGGTGAGAATGGGCCACGGCGTCAAAAGTCTGCCCCTCCCAGTCACCAAAAAATATTTCTCGTAAGTTTGGTGAATGTGCAAGGCGTTGCCGGTTGCCGGTAATGGCGTCTGCGGTTTGGCTGCTGCGCGACAGATCGGACGATATAACAGCCGCATCAGCGGGTAAAAATTTGGCCAGTCTTGATAGCGCCTTTTTGTCGGATAAATCCGCGGCGACATCCGTGTGACCCACCATGGTATCAGCCCATGTTGGTGCATGCCGGACCCACCAAAAATCAACTGCCATGATTAGATTCCGGAATTTTTCCTTTTATTACAAGGGGCAAGCCTGCGGTTGCAAAAACCACAAGTTCTGCATGCGCGGCAATATTCTGATTTAGCACACCTTGAGCATCCCGGAAATCGCGGCCAAGTTTGTTGTCAGGGACAATACCGAGGCCAACCTCGCTGGAAACGCAAATGATTTTTCCAGCGCATTTTTCAAACCCATTTAGCAGTTTTTCCTGCTCTGCTGCGGATGCCCGACCTGCCAACATCAGGTTGGAAAGCCACAATGTCAGGCAGTCAATTAAAATTATTTCGGATGCGGCAAGTTTGGCCAAATGGTCGGTTATGGACAACGGCTCCTCTATTAGGCGCCAATTATTGCCGCGCCGCTGTTGGTGCGATTCTATTCGTGATTCCATTTCAGCATCCCCGACCTGCGCCGTAGCAAGGTAAACCGGGCTTAATCCACTGTTTAAGGCCTGTTGTTCGGCAAGTTGAGATTTTCCAGATCGGGTTCCACCCAGAAAAAGGCTGATTTTTGGAAAATGTTGATTATTTGACATTTTAATGGCCTAGAGTATTAGTATTGTGGAATAA
>CAZSSS010000319.1:0-2884 GCA_964609255.1 uncultured Rhodobacterales bacterium | reverse complement strand
ATGCCGGGGGTGTCAAAGCTGCACAGGTATTGAAAATGCTGGCGGAAAAACTGGTTTTTTTGCCTTTTATGCTGTTCAGCCGACATGGTTTGCGAAAACGCGGCTGACAGTATTTTGGGGCCGGTTTGTTTTGCCGGAGCAACCCCGCTGCACGATACCGGATCACAAAGCGCAAAACAGGCCCCGTCACCGGGCGCTGAAAAATCAACCCATTGCACCAGATCCGATCCTGCCAAATCATGCAGGTTCCGGCGCAGGTTTTTTGCAGCAGGCAAATAGGAAATCATCGGCACCACCTGACCAAGGGTCAACAGGGACAGCCGGCCATTTGGTTTTAATTCTGATGAATCTCGGGTCATTTCAGCCAACAGATCAATGGCTATATGCGCGCCGGATGAATGGCCAACAACCAGAATCTCGTCATGGTCATGGTGCAAAGCATCCGAAATCCGGGCCTTGAAATCATTCAAACGCCCGCGCATATCTGGTGGATATGCAGCCGCGTTCCAGGCGGAATACGCATAATCATGCAACAAATAATACGCATAGATCCGCGCGTCATTATTTTTGAAAACCACCATTATCCAACAGGCCAACGCCCCCCCCGCAACCCAGCCCAGCGGTATTGACAGCATCCCGACCAGCCACGCCAGCAACAGGCCGGATAATACTGCCAGCAGCAATTGACCAAGCAACACGCCAACAGGATACAACGCCGCAATCATTGGCGCGGGGCGCAGCCGAATTAGTGCAACCAGCGCGCCGCTGCGTAAATAAAGCCATAATGTGCGAAACATCAGCCAAAACGTTGTGGGAATACCGGCCTGCATTGAGGACTGAACAATATCATTCCATTGCAAAAATTCGATTGTTGTATGGGTTTTGATATTATCCATATCGCAAATGACATGCCAACAATATGGCCCCTCTTTGCTGGGCGCGGCGCTCTGGGTGATGGTATAACCTGAAATGCGGGCTTGTGCGGCTGCTTCGCGGCGGTAAATCTCACGGTAACGCCGCGGCGGCATGGGGTCATAGCCGGGCAGATAAAAAACATGCCTCTTTTTTACGATTGTATTAGTCACGCCGGATTCCAAAATGTTTTACCCAGCATATTGCGCTGAATTGCGTTTGGATAGGCTTAACCGATGGCAGCCAGCCCGGGAAATTGTTCTTGCAGCCAAAAAGCAAGGTCGGAAAAACTGCCCGTGATCATCATCAACCCGATGGTCCACAGCAAAAGCCCTGAAATCCGCTCAATTCGGCCCATATGTTTTTTGAACCGGTTCATCAAAATAATTGACCGGCGAATAAACACCGCCGCCAGCAAAAACGGCAAGCCAAGCCCGATTGCATAGGCCATCATCATGAATATACCCTTGGAAATTGACCCCTCCTCAACAACCAAAAACAAAATGCTGCCCAGTATCGGGCCAATACAGGGCGCCCAGCCAAACGCAAAGGCAACCCCCAGAATATAAGCCCCGATGATTGACCCGCCACGATCACCTGCATCAATGCGCGCCTCGCGATACAGAAACGGAATACGGATAATGTCCAGAAAATGCAGGCCAAAAACCATGACAATAACCCCGCCGGTTATGGTCATCGCGCCTTGATATTGCAAAATAACCCGCCCCAGCGCGCTGGCAGCAATACCCATCAGCATAAACACAGTGGACAGCCCTAGGACAAAAAACAACGCTGCAATGATAACCTTGCGGTTTTTGCCGGATTCCAGATCCTCCATGGAGGTTCCAGCCATATAAGCCAGATAAGGCGGCACAATGGGCAGCACACAGGGTGATAAGAAACTGATAATGCCAGCGATCAGCGCAACAAACATTGCGGGTAATAACGTGGCGTCAATGACATCAATTCCGAACATAACATTTCCTTTTTTGCCATGCTACAGCGACTTGCCGCCAAGGTCATGTCCCATTTGGTCACAATCGCGTGGACAAAATGGCGCGGCGTGTTAGCAAAGCGTTATGAACTGGGATCAGGAATTAGACGCCGAGGGGTTATTGTGCCCTCTGCCAGTATTAAAAGCACGAAAACGGTTGCAATCATTGTCACCCGGCATGGTTCTGCGCGTGGTTGCCAGTGATCCGGCCGCACAAATTGATTTCCCGCATTTCTGCCATGAACAAGGCCACAAGTTGGTGGCGGTTATCGACATCGCACCACCGCTACGCGCCTTTTTAATTCAAAAGGCGTGATTATTCTGCGGCGATACTTGTTGGTGCATTTAGCGCTGCTAGCAAGGCCTCTCGTTCTTTTGCCGCGCGGGCAACAGCCGCCTGTTTGACATGGCCAAAACCGCGAATACCCAGCGGTAGCAACGCAAGTTTGATGGCAATATCTGTTTTGTCCGTTGCCAGAATGGTTTCCAGATCGGTTTTATATTCGATGATCAACGCCCGTTCCATTTTGCGCTCCGCTGAACGTCCAAACGGGTCCAGCGCGGTGCCTCGCAGGAATTTTAGCCGCGCCAACAGGCCAAATGCTTTCATCATCCAAGGGCCGAATTCCTTTTTAATCAGATGGCCGTTACTGTCTTTTTTGGAAAATATCGGAGGCGCCATATGGAACCGGATTTTGCGAACTGCGTCAAAATTTGCATCTATTGTGGTCTGCAAGGTTTCGCGGTGCAGGCGTGCAACCTCATATTCGTCTTTATAAGTCAAAAGCTTATGATACCCCTTGGCCACAGCCATGGCCAATTCAGGGTTTGAAATACCTTTGATCTGACGGCGATATTTTCGCATCAACCGGCGGTTTTGATATTTTTTGATATGCAGCGCCCGCTTTTCCACAACGGTTTCAAGCGTTGGCGTATCGGCATCGCTGTGGCTTTCAACCGTCTGGGCGGGAAATGCCA
>CAZSSS010000318.1:0-2888 GCA_964609255.1 uncultured Rhodobacterales bacterium | reverse complement strand
CGGTGTTGGGGATTATCAAAACCATGGCCTCAATCGACAAGCCGCCAGCGGTTCTTGGCGGCATGATCGGTGGGGCGTTGGTCGGCACGTTTCTGGGCGTGTTCTTGGCCTATGGTCTGGTTGGTCCTTTTTCAACCAAGGTGCAGTCGGTAACTGAGGAAGACAACCATTTCTATAACCTGATCCGAGAGGTTCTGGTCGCAAATCTTTACAACCACGCCCCCAATATCTGCGTTGAAGTTGGCCGGCAGAATACACCGGGGCGCATGCGGCCATCATTCAATGATTTGGAAGCGGTGATCAAAGAATTGAAAGCTGCTGCATGATCAGGGCCGCGCTATTTTTATTGCTGATGCCACAAGTATTACTGGCGCAAACATCCGTTCAGGTTCGTTCAGGCGAACATGACAGTTTTACACGGCTGGTTGTGCGCGTTGACCCGGAAAGCAACTGGGAACTGACCGAGTCTCGTGGACAAATCGTGCTGGCTTTTCCGGATCAAGTATTTGATTTTGAAACCAGCGGGATTTTTGCGCGCATTCCAAAGACGCGTATTTTGGCGGTTGAAACCCGGTTGGATGAAGCAGCGTCAGCATTGATCATAAAAACAGCCTGCGCATGCGCGGCAAATGTTTTTGCGTTTGGCGACAATTATCTGGTGATTGATGTGCAAAACGGCGGACCATTGCCGGAAATCGATGAAGAAACAGCCAAAGCTGCGCCGCCCTCAGCCTATGAATACTGGCAGCCGGGTATGCTGCAACCTGCGCCCGCCCAAGATGGCACAGATTTTTTCACCTCATTACCGGATTTATCGCGGCCGCAAGACATCGACGAGCCAGTAAGCATGGACATGGCGGAAGCTTCGCCGTCTGAACAAAACGAACAACGTATTGAGATTATCCGCCCCGAACAGGAGCCGGACCCCGCGATGCTTGCACGTATTGAGGAAGCGCAGGACCAATTATTACAACAACTGACCCGGGCCGCTGATCAGGGTCTTATTGACTTTGTGCCCCCCATCGCTGAGGCCCCCCCGCCAGAGTTAATCGAGCAAAGCGAAACCGTTGAACAAACGGCGCAAGACAGCCCGCTTGATCCGTCTTTATTGCGCCAGCTAAGCGCGCGCACCGCGTATGATGACGCTGCGGAATCGGATCTGGTTAATATTGTCAATGAATTTGCCATGCCACAATGTCTGGATAACATTGAATTTGAAATGGCAAACTGGAGCGGCGATGCTGATTTTTCCAAGCAGGTCTCTGAATTGCGTAGCGCGCTATATGGGGAGTTTGATGCTCTGGCGCAGGACCACGCGCTGGCGCTGGCCCGATTATACATCGTGAACGGTTTAGGGGCTGAGGCACGGGTTGTATTGGCTGATTTGCCCGAAGAAGCCGATGAATTTCAAATATTAAACGATATGGCAACTATTGTTGATGGTGGAAAATGGTCGCCAACCGGGCGCATATCCCAAGGCGCGAACTGCGGTGGTGACCATGAATTGTGGTATTTGGCAGGCGGGCAAGGACGCCAAGCCATTATCGCAACCCAGCCAATTATTGATGCATTCGCAACTTACCCGATTTCTGTCAGGATGTTGATTGGCCCGCGTCTTGCCAATGTATTTTTGGATGCAGGCGAATTTGATGCCGCCAACACAGTGTTGGAAATTGTGCGCCGTGCGGCGGTTCCCGATACAACACCGCTGCAAATGGCAGCGGCAAATCTTTTGGAATCGGATGCCCGTCAGGTTGAGGCAAACGAGATTTTCGAAACGGTTGCCCAGTCACAAAGCGCTGAGAGCGCTGAGGCCACAATTGCATTGGCAAAATCGGCATTGCTGGCCCATGAAGGCATACCGCAGTCGATGCTTACCGACCTGGAAGCAGTTGTTTTTTCACAACAAGGCACCCCGGTTTCTGAACAGGCGCGGCTTTTTGAAATTCGGGTTTCTGCGCGCGTCAACGGGTTGGAAACCGCGTTGGTCATGATCAAAAATGACTTGGAAAACGCAAAAGGCGATCACGCAGAGCTTGCACATTTGGTGGCCGAAATAATGGCTGAATACAACGCCAGCCAACAAGGGCAAATGACGTATGTTAACGCAATTATTGATCATTTGGACATTCTGTCACAAGATGATTTTGCAGATAAAGCACGGGTGGTTATTGCGGCTGAATTTATCACTGCTGGTTTGCCCAATATTGCTTTGGATATTTTGAAACCGGCATTGGCGCGTGGCGATGCTTTGGCAACATTGGGTGCTGCCAAAGCACATTTGGCACAGTTTGAGCCGGATAAGGCTTTGGCGCTTGTTGATCCCGCCCTCTCAGCCGAAGCATTTGATATTGCGTTGGCGGCCCATTTTCAAAAAGGTGACCACGGGGCAGTGGCCGCTTTATTAAACCACCCCGACAGCGCAGAATTCAGCACAGGCGACGCTGCTTGGCGGGCAGGAAGCTGGCAAAATGTCGATGGGGACGATCAGCGTGCTGTTATGGCTGCTTTTATGCAAAACCAGCAACAAGCATTACCAGATGCAGGGGCGGCTGATTTAAGCAGTGATGCTGCGTTTTTGACAAGCGTTACAATTGACGAAAAACCAAACCTGCAATCGGCACGTCAATTATTAGAAGTCAATCGCACCAGCAGAGCTTTTATCGAGGATGCGCTGGCGCCGTTGGACAAATAATCACGGCTTATGATCTGGAAGCCATGTTTGGCGGGGATGATACCCGTATTGGGTATAAAATGGTCTAGGCCAAGATCATCCCGAAGGTTTCAGGGGCCACGTTGATACCGATCATTGAGCACAAAGTGGTGGCCGAATGTCATCGGTTGAAAAGTTATCTGGGTCAGACCCGCAATTTATTCCGCGTCACGCA
>CAZSSS010000317.1:0-2906 GCA_964609255.1 uncultured Rhodobacterales bacterium | reverse complement strand
AAACGTACCCCCGTAAACCCATGGGATTGGTCCCTAAAGCTTGGCTATAATCAGGCCGAAATTATCACCGAAACATCGCGCCAACTGATCTGTGCAGGTCAAACGGCTGTCGATAGCGCGGGGGCCCCGCAGCATCCCGGTGACATGCGCGGCCAGATTGGTCTGGCACTGGACAATCTAGAGGCAGTGCTGGCTGGCGCGGATATGGACCTAGGCAACATCATCCGGCTTGGTGTTTTTGCAACCGACATAGATGAGGCGCTGAAGAATTTCGACTTGCTCGGCAGGCGTTCTGGGCCAATCCAATGCGCCCCACCAATGACGTTGCTTGGCGTGGCCCGGCTTGCAATCCCCGGCTTGCTGTTCGAAATCGAAGCCACGGCCGCAGCCTAGCAGTTCTTGCGTAAGGTGCGTGGTCTCCCACGCACCGCCACTGATTAAATCACGCCGCGCGCGATCTGGTCGGCCTCGATGCTTTCAAATAACGCGCGGAAATTACCCTCGCCAAAACCATCATCGCCTTTGCGTTGAATGAATTCGAAAAAGATCGGCCCGATCACAGTTTTTGAGAATATCTGCAACAAAATCTTGGTTTCGCCGCCATCGACAACACCCTCGCCGTCAACCAAGATACCGTGCTTGGCCATCTTGTCCAGCGGCTCACCATGCCCCGGCAGGCGAGTGTCTGACATTTCATAATAGCTGCTGGGCGGTTTTGGCATGAATTTCATACCATTTTCAGCAATCTGGTCCGTTGCCCCGTAAATATCCTCGGTGCCTATCGCGATATGCTGGATGCCTTCACCGTTATAGCGCTTCAGATACTCAACAATCTGGCTTTTGTCATCGCGGCTTTCGTTAATCGGAATACGGATTTTTTCGCAAGGGCTGGTCAGCGCGCGCGACAGCAACCCTGTATGTTTGCCCGAAATATCGAAAAACCGAATTTGCTTAAAGCCAAAAATATCGGAATAGAAATTAAACCATTTATCCATATTTCCGCGATGCACATTGTTGGTCAGATGATCCAGATAATAAAAACCCATCCCCGCAGGCGCGGGTTCTGCAACCCAGTTATATTCCGCGTCATACGCGCTGCCCGCATCGCCGTAAGTATCAACAAAATAAATCAGGCTGTCGCCAATGCCATATATTGCAGGCACATCCAGCGCACGATCCCCGGTATAACCCACAGCGCCCGCGCTGATCGCATGATCAAACGCCTTTTTCGCGTCCACAACCCGCCATGCCATCGCCGGCGCGCTTGGGCCATGTTCGGCCACAAACCGCATGGCAAAACTATCAGGTTCAGCGTTTAAAACATAGGTCACATCGCCTTGCTGCCACAGCTCAATCGCTTTGGTTTTGTGTTTCGCTGTCAGCGAAAACCCCATTTTTGTAAATGTATCACGCAGCTTTTCAGGTTCTGAATGGGCGAATTCAACAAATTCAAACCCATCAGTGCCAGCCGGGTTGGCTTTTGAAATTTCTGGCTTTTTGGCATCATGTGGAAATGGACCCATCAGAGTTCCCCTTTTGTTAAGATTTCCGGCATTATACCAATGCAACATGCGGTAGTTGCGCGAATATAGCTATGATTGACGATATAATTGCGGTAAATACGCAGCAAACCTTAATTTTATGCGCAAGTTTGCTAAAAAGGATCATTTCAATGCTTGACTCACTCGATTCCCGACTTTTGACCGCCCTGCAAAAAAATGCTCATTTAACTGCACAAGAACTTGGAGAGATTTTGCACCTGTCAGCCAGTCAGGCAGGCCGTCGGCGCCAGCGGCTGGAATCTGAGGGCTATATAAAGGACTATCGCGCCAATCTTGATCCGGCAAAATTGGGTCTTAAGGTTGAGGCCTTTATCCAGATCACCACCGCCACCCATGACCCCGCCACCGCCACTGCGTTCATGAATCATCTGCGCGCGCAGGAAAACATCACAGCCGTCTGGACCCTGACCGGAGAAGCCGATTATTTGCTAAGGGTGTTTTGCGCAGATCTGCCAGCGCTAAATGACCTTGTCCATAAGGTCTTGCTGCCCCACCCCGCCGTATCGCGGGTGCACAGCCAGATTGTCATGGACAAAATAAAAACGGACGCCCCGTTGCCGGTGGCGTCCGTCTAAATATCGTTAAGCTGTTAACCTGCAGAGCTGGTGTCAGAGCTTGTCAGTGCCAGAGCAAGAACAGCAATGATAACGAGTGGGATCAACCACGCGCCGGAACCGCCCATACGGGTTGGCTCTTCGATTGCTGTTGCTACTGGTGGTGTGTAAACCAAGGTGCCAGCTGTTGCAGCGCCTGCTGCAATTGTGCCGAATGCGGCAAGTGCGAGTTTTTTCATTTTTTTGCTTCCTTAGAATTTGCGCAATTAAGGTTAGCCTTTATGGCATTCCCCCTTTAAGCATACGTTTTTAAGGAAAACTAGTGCTTTTCCAGATATTGGGTGGTATTCCACCTATTTAGGCGTTACCTGTTGCTTAATTACAATAGCACAGGTCAAGAACCAAAATAGTCCAATGAATTCAAAAGAAAAACCGCTATCCTTTTGTATTTCCTTATGTTCTCGCCAACGCCCCAAGCTGTTGCACCGCGCGCTTTCATCGCTTTTATTGCTGAAAATCCCCGAAAACACCCGGCTTTCATTTCTTTTGGTAGAAAATAACGAAACGCCGCAATACGGTGACATTATCAAGGAATTTTCCGCCAAGATGGCCCTGACCCATGTGTTGGAACCTCGCCCGGGGCTGACATTTGCGCGTAACAGAATTCTTGATACATTAACCGATATGGACATTGACTGGATGGGCGGCGTTGATGATGATCAGGTCATCCACACCGACTGGCTGGTCCAGATGGTGGCTGCAATTCGCCAATTCCCCGATACAAAAACCT
>CAZSSS010000316.1:0-2907 GCA_964609255.1 uncultured Rhodobacterales bacterium | reverse complement strand
TCGCGCGGCGCGGCGCGGCGACATTTTGACGGTGATCATTGATATTGACGACGAGGCGCAGTTGCAAAACAGCACCTCGCGCACCCGTTCCAGCGGCGAAAATATGGCAATTGCAGAATTGCTGGGCATCACAGACCTTATTGAATCAAGCATTGTTGGTGCCGGAAATCTTGATCCGGCGCTTGGCATCACCTCTTCCTCAACGACCGATGGCACTGGCACTGTGCGGCGCAACGAAACCGTTATGCTGCGCATTGCGGCCACGGTGGTTGAAGTATTGCCAAACGGCCATCTGGTGGTGCGCGGCACCCAAGAGGTGCGGGTAAATTATGAATTACGAGATCTTCAGGTCGCAGGGATTATCCGGCCCGAGGATATTTCGCGGCAAAATACCATTGGGTATGACAAAATGGCGGGAGCGCGCATTTTGTATGGCGGGCGTGGCCAAATTAATGATGTGCAACAACCACGTTATGGTCAGCAGATCATTGAAATTCTGGCACCGTTTTAAGGGGGAAACCATGGGCAAACTTATTCCGATAATCTTGATCTTGGTTGGCGCGGCTGCGGGCGTCGGGGTTGGCAAACTGCTTCAGCCATCTGCGGATACCGAAATGGCGGCCTCCGAAGGGGACGCAGCGCGTGCAAGCGAACCATCCGCTGATGATGGTCACGGGGGCGCGGACGAGCCTGCGGATGATGGCCATGCGCCAGAACCCGACGACCACGCCGCCCCGGCTGAGGATAGCGGCGACCATGGCGAAGAAGCATCCGGTGCGGCAATTGAATATGTGGCCCTGCGGCGCCAACTTATCGTGCCCTTGATCGAGGGTGACCGCGTGGGGTCATTGATGGTGTTGTCACTGACAATTGAAGCCACCGGCGGCAATATCGAACTGATTTATGACCGGGAGCCAAAGCTGCGGGATGAGTTTTTGCAAGTATTATTCCGCCATGCCAATACCGGCGGGTTTGACGGTGTATTCACCTCAGGGGAAGCCATGAGTGACTTGAAATCAGCCCTGAACGCTGCGGCGCATGATGTTTTGGGATCAGTGGTGCAACAAGTTTTGGTGACGGAAATATTGCGCCAAGAAATATAGCTATTCAACAATCAGGCCAAGCTCCAGCAGGTTGGCCTCCAGATCATCAAAGCTTTGGGCCGAAAAATGGCCAAAACCCTGCATCCATTGGCTGGCAATGGTCAGGCTGTCTGGCTCTAGCTGGCAAGTTTTGCTTCGGCCATGTTTGATTTGGCGGATCAGCCCGACCCGCTCAAGTATATGAAGATGTTTTGAAATCATCGCCATGCTGATGGCATGAGGTTCGGCAACCTGCTTGACGCTCAGATCTGCCTCAAGCAATTGCGCCAGGATGGCGCGACGGGTGGCGTCGGACAGCGCGGCAAACAGCCCGTCCAGCGGGTTTTCAGCATTCTTAACCATTTGGTTGACTATCATTATGCCGGGATAAAGGTCAACCAACCGGTTAACTTTCGCAGGCATATTTTTGCGCAATTAATTTGCCGCTGACCTGCGCCAGCACGTCGCATGGGTTTTTTACCTATGTAAAACAACGTGTTGCGCTGGGTTTTGTTTAGTCGTGATATTCTTGACAGCCCCTCATTCCCCCCATATGTTGCGCTCGAATACCTTTGGGGATTCCGTTTTAGATATTTTGGGACTAGGGGGCGAAATGTCCAACGAACTTGACCCGGAAAAACTGGCCGCGCTGGCTGAAAAAATTGACGCGGCGCAAAAGCCAAAGGAACGGAAAGTCCAGAAGGGCGACAAATACACCGGTGCCGGTCAGGCGTGGCAGATGGTGGTTGAATTGACGGTTGGTCTGGTGATCGGCGTGTTAATCGGCTTAGGTCTGGACAGTATAACAGGGCTTCAACCCTTGTTTATTGTGGTTTTTTCAATGTTGGGTTTTGGGGCCGGGGTGCGCGTGATGCTGCAAACCGCAACAGCCCAGCAAAAAGCAAACGAGGCGAAAGCCTTACGAGATAAAACGGCGGGTGATCCGCCAAACAAAGGGTAAGACGCGTGTCAGAAGAATCCGCTTTCAACATCCACCCGATGGATCAGTTTGTTATCAAACCTTTATTTGGTGACGCACACGTAAATATCAACGAGGTAATGGGCACCGTTCAGTGGTATACCCCAACAAACGTAACCCTGTGGCTGGGCATTGTTGTGATCTGCATCGGTTTGCTTTTTGTGATGGGCACACGCGGGCGCGCCATTGTGCCTACCCGCAGCCAATCAGTGGCTGAGATGATTTACGTCTTTGTGCGCGGCATGATTGTTGACATCGCAGGCGAAGACGGCCTGTCATATTTCCCCTATATCATGACGCTTTTCCTGTTTATCCTGTTTGCCAACGTGCTTGGCCTGCTGCCCTACAGTTTTACCGTTACGTCCCACATCGCCGTCACAGGCGTGCTGGCGATGGCTGTATTTTTGACCGTAACTTTGGTGGGTTTCATCAAAAACGGCGGTAAATTCCTGAAAATATTCTGGATCAGTGAGGCCCCGTTGGCCCTGCGGCCTATTTTGGCTTTGATCGAGGTTATCTCATATTTCGTGCGCCCCATCAGCCATTCCATTCGTTTGGCGGGTAATATGATGGCGGGCCACGCGGTTATCAAAGTGTTTGCCGGTTTCGCTGGCGCGCTTGGTATTGGGGCCGTTGCGCCGATCGTTGCGATCATGGCGGTTTACGGGCTTGAGCTGCTTGTTGTTGTTATTCAGGCATATGTTTTCACTATCCTGACTTGTGTTTACCTGAAGGATGCGTTGCATCCGGGGCATTAAGTCAACTCAATTTCAGCCATTCTTATAAGGAGAAATCAAATGGCAGTAGAAGGCGATCTGGTACAAATGGGCGCACTGATCGGTGCGG
>CAZSSS010000315.1:0-2915 GCA_964609255.1 uncultured Rhodobacterales bacterium | reverse complement strand
AACACTGGTGCATATGGTCACCGCGCCCGCCCGTTCCAAACGCAATAATATCGCCGCCTGCGCCAAGGTAACCTGCAACGCATCCGCCTGTGGAATATTCGGGGGCACATCGATGGTATAGGCATCCGCGCGCATCGCCTCATAAAGTGGCTTTTCGTCCACGTCGCTTGGCACCCAAATAGCAAAAAACCCACCGCCAAACCCACCGAGCCTAGCTTTGGGCACATCAATATGTTTGTCATTGCCACTGATAAACTCTGCCGGTGACGCCCCTTTGTAAAGCTGCGTCAGAATATCGTTATGTCCGTCGAAAATTGCTGGAAATGTGGTGTCCATGTCTGCCCCTTTTACCTGAATTGAATAATTCACGTTTTAGGCAATAGGGCAAGCTTGTATTGCGGCAGCCAGCCGCCGCAATACGTGTTTTGTCAGATTAAATCGCGGTTGGTGGCTTGATCTGTTTCATCAGATTGTCATCCCATTCACCTTCAACCTGAAAATGTGCGGCAGCACCCTTGATGATCGCCTCAATCAGGTTGTGATTTACATAAGCATAAAGCCCGGGCTGGCGGAACGTATACAGCGCTGCACCCGCCGCGCCACCCGCGATATGCCACGTCTCCAGCCCGCTAAGTGGCGCATTGGAAAACGATCCTTCGGCCCAGACATAATCCCCATGACCGCCAATCAAATGTGGCCGCGTATCGCGGTTGGCCTGCGCATGAAGAAGCAACACGGTTTCACCGACATTGGCGGTTAGCGCGTTGTCTCCGGTCAGCGCGCCAACGGCACCGTTAAATACGATATGGCTGGGGATAAGCGTCTGCGCAACATCCAGAAAATCGACAAAATCTTCGCCAGCAAATTCATATTTCAGATAGTCACCATTTTCATCTTTCTTGATGTAATAATCCTGCTCACCGATGAAATAGGCCTTGTCATAAGGCAGTGCTTTGCCGTCTTTGTCGCTTAGACCTTCGCGCGGCAAAACCATTAATGCACCATTCATACCGTGGCACACATGATAAGGGATCATCTCTCCGCCGGGCGCGCAGTGATACACAAATACGCCTGACTTAGTGGCCAAAAATCTGAAGGTTGCTTCCTCGCCGGGCAACACTAGCGAAAGCGCTCCGCCGCCCATTGCACCTGTTGACGCGTGAAAATCGATATTATGTTCCATTTCGTTGGTTGCGAGATTAACCAGCGTCACTTCGACATAATCGCCTTCATGCACAACAATCATCGGGCCGGGAACCGAGCCGTTAAAGGTCAGCGCCCAAATTTCTGCGCCATAATCATCGACCTGCATAATTTTTTCTTCGATCACCAGCCGGACTTCGACAACCTTTGGTCCGGTTGTTGCGACTTGCTCATGTTCAGGTAAAAACAGCGGTGCAACCATTTTTTGAGTGACGCGCGGCAGCGCCGAGATTTCATCTTCGCTACGCACAGCAACGCTGGTTTGGCCAAGAGCAGCACCCGCCAGCATCACACCGGCGCCAACCGCCGCGGTTCCAGCAAAAAGCGCACGGCGCGACACGCCGTTCTGGTCCATATCAATGTCTTTCATCTTTCAATCCTTTATAAAAATATCATAACCACAAAGGCCGTTTTTCGGGCCATTTCGGGTCAGAACCACCATAATATCAACAGCTTGGGAAATAAAAAATCTTATATTGCTCTGACGGCCCAGAAGGTACACATTTTTTTGCCGCAGCAACAATATATAATTTTCAGAACTGGATACATGATCTAGATCAATAAATCCCGACATTATCTAATCGCTAAAAAAACATATTCTGTCGGGTTGGCCGGGCTAGGCAAAAAACCGCGCGCCGGGCAAAATCACCAACAGTTTTAAAATATCGCACCTCCACCGCCACCCCTTTCAACGCATGATTGTTTAAGGCATAGTGACCTGAACAAAGCGGATCATAACCATGCAATTCATTTTCACCCTAGCCCAAAGCGATTTCGCCCTGCTGACATTGTTGGCGGTATTGATCATTGTCCTGTCAATGATCCTCAGCACCCATTGGCGCACAATCAGTCCGTGGCTTAACCTAAAATACGCCCTGCCCGTGATTTTCGTTCTGCTGTCACCCCTCGCGCTAATGGCATTTTTTGAAATTTTCAAAATTGTCGCGGCGGGCGTTAGCGGTTTCGGAGACGACAAACGCGGCTACACGATCCTCCTCGCCGCCCTCGCTGGTGCCCCCTTTGTAATCTGGCGCACATGGATTGCCCAGAAACAAGGCGTAGTGGCCCAACAAGGCCACATGACCGACCGCATAAGCAAAGCGGTGGAGCAATTAGGGGCAGAGAAAACCGTCTGGATAGAAGGCAAGCAATCCACCGAACCAAACCTAGAAGTCCGCATCGGCGCGATCTATGCGCTGGAACGCATAGCCCAAGACAGCATGCGGGACCATATTTCGGTTATGGAGATTTTGTGTGCTTATGTACGCCTCAATGCTCCAATTGATGATGCTTACAATCTCGAAGTGGATTTTGAGTCCGAGGACTGGGATAAAAACCTAGCCAACGAAATCTGTAACATTCCTCCAGCCAAAATTGATATTCAGGCCGTATTCACAGTGGTTGGCCGTCGCAAAGAAACGCACATAGCGTCTGAGCAAGAATTCAAATCTGGCGAATTTGTGCCAAAATATCAACTAGATTTTCGAAATTCAAACTTACAAGGACTTGATCTGTCTCGCCTCAACTTAGAATTTGTAGTGTTGAACGGATGCAAAATGCAGGGTGTAAATTTCAGCCTTTCTAAAATGAATAGCGCTTCTCTGGCAGAGGCCAATCTTCAAGGTGCATCTCTAATTTTAACAGAGATGCACCATTCCAACCTTATTGATGCTGCAATGCAAGGTTCGCGCTTAATCCAAGCAAAGTTAAGG
>CAZSSS010000314.1:0-2915 GCA_964609255.1 uncultured Rhodobacterales bacterium | reverse complement strand
CCGTAAATCAGGCTGAAACCGCGCTGGAACAATTCTTTGAACAATGGCGCGGGGAAAAATTGGTGATCGACAAATGGTTTGCGGTTCAGGCGGGTCTCACGCCGCCTGAACATGCGGTTGAAACTGTTAGAAGACTGTCGCAACATGTTGAATTTAACTGGAAAAATCCAAACAGGTTCTGGGCGTTAATTGGCGCATATGCTGGCCAGAATATGGCTGGATTTCACACGGGAAATGGGGCCGGTTATCGGTTTTTGGCTGACTGGGTTATCAAACTTGATACCGTGAACCCGTCCATTGCGGCGAGAACAGCAACCGCGTTGGAAAGCTGGCGCCGGTATGGGGCGCAGCACCAATCGGATATGAAAGCGGCGTTGCAACGGATAAAAGATACTGCCGGATTGTCAAAAAATACCGCAGAAATTGTGGGGCGGCTATTGGCACCTTAAACATGCAATTTTCGGTGTTATGATGCCAGTTGTTCATCAACTTCTGTAACCGTATCTTCATTTTGGCCCGAATAAACGACGCGGTTACGGCCGGTTTTCTTTGCCTCATACATGCGTAAATCTGCCAAACGCAATGCATGAACCATGTTTTCAACCTCGCGTTTCATGGCAACGCCTATGCTAACGGTTATGGCCGCGAGCAAGCCTTTTCGCGGCTCAAAAGCAATCGCTTCAACATTCTTTCGAATACGGTTGGCAACTGTTTTTGCCTCCTCGTTTGATGCATTTTGAAGGTAAACCGCAAATTCTTCGCCACCGATACGACCCACAATATCTGATCCACGCACCGATTTTCTGACCGCCGCAACCACAGAGATCAGCGCCTCGTCGCCCTTTTGATGGCCAAAATTATCGTTTATATTCTTGAACTTATCAATATCCAGCACCAATAGTGACCCTTTATTTTTTTCACTTTTTGATGCCCTGATTTCATCCATAAAATGTTGATGGTTATAAAGGCCGGTCATCGAATCCCGCTTGGCGCGTTCTTCTGCATCTAGGCGCATATCATCAAGACGCAGCACAGCCTGGCTAAGCTTTTCGGCCTGACCTTCAATAATAAATAGAACCGGAATGCCGATTATTACCGGAATCAGCGCCGCCGTTATCATACTCGTTTCATTGGCAGGTGAGCCGGTCATATACGCAACAGCCAGAACCAAAAGATACGCCCCGCCCACACATGGAATAGAAATTAAAAATGCTTTGACTAATTTTTGCACACTGCCGCCCTTTATCAAATCTCGGGCAAACATATATCGGGCAATCTATAATCAATTGTGAACGCCCACTTGCCCCATGCCAAAGGTTTTCGTAAAAGGCGATGAACTTTATTAGCGGAATGCCACGATGTCTGAACTTGCCTATAGTGAACCAAAACCAAAAATCATCGCGGGGGCGACGGGCAATTGGGAATTGGTGATCGGGCTGGAAGTCCACGCTCAGATTTCATCCAAGTCAAAATTGTTTTCCGGAGCCTCTACAAAATTCGGGGCGGAACCCAATTCCAATGTTTCATTGGTGGATGCCGCCATGCCCGGAATGCTACCTGTGATTAACGAATACTGTGTTGAACAGGCGGTGCGCACCGGCCTTGGCCTAAAGGCCAAAATCAACCTGTTTTCCCGCTTTGATCGCAAAAACTATTTTTACCCTGACCTGCCCCAAGGCTATCAGATTTCCCAGCTTTACCACCCCATTGTCGGTGAGGGCGAAGTGCTGGTCGATATGGAGCCGGGCGTCGCGCGCCGCGTGCGTATTGAGCGCATTCACATGGAACAAGACGCGGGTAAATCGGTGCATGACATGGACCCGGAAATGTCTTTTGTTGATTTTAACCGCACCGGCGTTGCGCTGATGGAAATCGTCAGCCGCCCCGATATTCGCGGGCCGGAAGAGGCCGCAGAATTTGTGCGCAAACTGCGGCAGATCCTGCGCTATTTGGGAACATGTGACGGCAACATGCAAGAAGGCTCCATGCGCGCAGACGTCAATGTTTCGGTGTGCAAGGCCGGCACCTATGAGAAATTCCGCATGGCTGACGATTTTTCGATCCTTGGCACGCGCTGCGAAATCAAAAACATGAACTCCATGAGGTTCATCACCCAAGCCATTGATTATGAAGCCAAACGTCAAATTGCCATTCTGGAAGACGGCGGTAAAATTGATCAGGAAACCCGGTTATATGACCCGGTAAAGGGTGAAACGCGGTCCATGCGTTCCAAAGAAGAGGCCCATGATTACCGGTATTTCCCCTGCCCCGACCTGCTACCGCTGGAAATAGAGCAATCTTGGGTCGACAAAATAAAAGCAGGATTACCAGAGCTGCCCGACGCAAAAAAAGCCCGTTTTGTCAGCGATTATGGCATGACAGAATATGACGCGGCGGTTCTGACAGCGGATGTCAGCAGCGCCACATATTTCGAAGATGTCGCCAAGGGGCGCGATGGTAAAATTGCCGCCAACTGGGTGATCAACGAATTGTTTGGGCGGCTGAATAAAGAAGGCCAAAGCATTGACAGCTCTCCGGTTTCGGCTTCTCAACTTGGGGGGATTATTGACCTGATCGGATCCGATGCTATTTCCGGTAAAATCGCCAAAGAATTGTTTGAGATTGTCTGGACAACCGGCGGCATCCCCGCCGAAATTGTCGAAAAACGCGGCATGAAACAGGTTACAGATACCGGCGCCATAGAAGCGGCTATTGACGAAATAATGGCCGCAAACCCCGATAAGGTGATTGCCGCCAAAGAAAAGCCGAACATGGCCGGCTGGTTTGTTGGGCAGGTAATGAAAGCAACGGGTGGCAAAGCCAATCCAAAAGTTGTAAACGAAATTATTCGTAAAAAATTGAATTCATAACATTGTTCTGCCATTATCTATGAATATGACTAAAATACGTTCGGA
>CAZSSS010000313.1:0-2915 GCA_964609255.1 uncultured Rhodobacterales bacterium | reverse complement strand
CGGTTTTCCCTTAGCGGCACGACCGCGACGCTAAACCAGCACGAAATCTGTGAACGGCGCATTCTTAACGGCGTCAGCCGTATTGATCCGTTTAACTAAGCCAACCCAAATCCAAACACGGGGCGTCCATGCGGGCGCCCTTTTTATCGGAGCAAGAAATGTCTGACCTACAAAATGTCCTGAACCACCTGGATTCTGACCGCGAAAACGCCCTTGAACGCCTGTTTGAATTTTTACGTATTGAAAGCGTGTCAACCGATCCGGCTTATGCGGAGGCATGCGTTGATGCGGCTGACTGGCTGGTCAAAGACCTGCAATCCATCGGGTTTGAGGCCTCGCGCCGCGATACAAGCGGCCACCCGATGGTTGTTGCCCATTCCGGCGGCACCGGCCCGCGCATTCTGTTTTACGGCCATTACGACGTGCAACCGGTTGATCCGCTGGAATTATGGGACCGCGCGCCGTTTGATCCCGCGCTTGAGGAAACCACCCAAGGCACGGTTATCCGTGCGCGCGGGGCTTCAGATGACAAAGGCCAGTTGATGACATTTCTTGAGGCCTGTCGCGCCTATAAGGCTGTCACCGGTTCTCTCCCCGTAAACATCACCATTCTGTCCGAGGGTGAGGAAGAAAGCGGGTCGCCCTCATTAATCCCGTTCCTGCATGAAAATGCTGAGGAACTGAAAGCCGAATTTGCCTTGGTTTGCGATACCGGACTTTGGGACAAAGACACCCCGGCCATCACCACAATGCTGCGCGGGATGGTTTCTGAGGATTTCACCATCACCGCCGCTGACAAAGACCTGCATTCGGGCCTTTATGGGGGGGCGGCCATCAACCCCATTCGGGTGCTGACCAAACTGCTGGCAGGGCTGCATGATGAAACCGGCCGCGTCACCCTGCCCGGGTTTTATGACGGGGTGGCGGAATTGCCCGAAGAACTGGCCAGCCAATGGCAATCTATGCAATTTGATGGCGCGGCCTTTCTGGCAGGCGTTGACCTGTCGGTGCCCGCTGGTGAAGACGGCTATTCGGTGCTGGAACAAATCTGGGCGCGCCCGACCTGCGATGTAAACGGCATTTGGGGCGGTTATACCGGTGCCGGTTTCAAAACCGTGCTGCCCGCAGAGGCCAGCGCAAAGGTCAGTTTTCGCCTAGTCGGGGATCAAGACCCTAACGCCATCCAAACCACATTTCGCGCCTATCTTGAGGCCGGACTGCCCGCAGATTGCGCGATCAGCTATCGCGACAAAGACGGGGCCTTTGCCACCAATATGCCCATTACCGCAGATTATTTCGCCAAATCCCGCCAAGCCTTGTCAGATGAATGGCCAAATGATGCGGTTTATGTGGGCATGGGCGGCTCTATCCCCATTGTTGGCCATTTCCAAAGCATTCTGGGCATGAATTCAGTGTTGATTGGTTTCGGGCTGGAGGATGATCAAATCCACTCACCCAATGAAAAATACAACCTTACCAGTTTTCGGCGCGGCGCGCGCAGTTGGGCGCGGATACTGGCAGCGCTCAGCTAAGGCGTTACACCCTGCTGCGGCCTCCACGGCGTTTTGGCGATGCGGGGTTTGTCAGCGCCGCGCGCAGAATTTTTGTCATGGGGTGCTTCACCGCGCCAAGGCTATAGGCGGTCAGCATTGCAACCACATGTTCTTTTTGGTCATCGTCATCCGGCAAGCCAAGCGCCCAATCCAGAAAAATTGAGCGGCATTCCGCGTCGGTAATACCGGCAATACGATAGGCCTCATAGATCAGACCGCGCGGGTCGCTTGGGTGTTTGGTTTTTTGCACCTTATGATGTCTCCCGAGGCATTGACAGGCAGCGTTCAATAATCACCAACATGTTTTGTTGCGCCACATCCAGCGCACAGATCAAAGCGTCAATATCGGGTTTTTCAGTCGCTTTCAACACCAATGACATCACGCCACGGCCTGCCTTTTCGGGGGTAAACCCGCCTTCAACCGCCAAACGGCCGATTTGTTGCATAAGTGTAAACAAGGCCAGCGCCTCAGATATCTGCGCGCCCTCAGCCGCCGTCAGCCAGCCACAGTCAACCAAAGCATTTGCCATTTTTGCAGGCTGGCGAATATTGCTAATCCGGTTTATCAGAATGCCGGCCTGCAATAGCAATTCAATATCCATCAACCGACCACGGCCAAATTTAACCTCCCATGGGTTGGCGGCCTCTTTGGCTTTGGCTGTGGCCAGCCGGTCACGCATTTCCTGAACCGCCGCAAGGGTTTCGCCAGCATCGTGCTGAACGGCCAGCACACCGGAAATTGCTTTTGCCGTTGCCTCAGTTACCGTCTTGTTTCCGGCCACAACGCGCCCGCGCAGCAGGGCCAAATGCTCCCATATCCATGCCTGATTTTTTTGATAATCAATAAATCCGGCCAACGAGGTCGCCACCGGCCCAGAGCGCCCCGAAGGGCGTAACCGCATATCAACCTTATAAAGCGTGCCTTTGGCCGTGGCCACCGTCAACGCTGAAACCAACGCCTGCGTAAGACGCGCATAATAAGGCTGCACCGCCAACGGGCGCGGCCCGGCAGAGGTCTCTGCGTTGTCAGCATTATAAACCACAATTAAATCAAGATCAGAGGTTACAGTCATTTCGCGCGACCCCAGCTTTCCCATCGCGATCACCGCCGCGCCGTGCCCCGGCGGCGGGCCGTATCGATCAGAAATATTGGCAACAACAGCATCAAACAAAACAGTCAAGCAGGTCTCTGCCACGTCGGAATATGCCCCTGATGCTTCCTCTGCGCTGGAAATACCGCGCAGTAAATGCACCCCTATCCTAAAGCGTTGTTCATGCACCCAGACCCGCGCTGTATCCAGAATCAATTCATAATCAACCGCATGGGCCACCAAGGCCGATAGCTCAGTTTTAAGGGATTTC
>CAZSSS010000312.1:0-2919 GCA_964609255.1 uncultured Rhodobacterales bacterium | reverse complement strand
CTAATTTACCTTCTCGCATCCCGTCAAGGGTTGCATTGGCGGACATGCCAAGCGCCGAAACCGCGCCCTGCCCGGTAATAACAACCCGTCTGGACACCTAATTTTTCCCCGCCACAAGTTTTTCAACTGCGTCAATCATGGATTTAACCGAAGAAATATCAAATCCGGAATTCCCCGGTTCATTGGCATTAAAGGGCACCTGAACATCAAAGGTTTCCTCAATGGCAAAAACCGCCTCGACAAGGCCAAGCGAGTCAACGCCAAGATCATCCAAAGTAGCATCAAGGGTAACATCAGCAACATCCAGCATTGCCTGTTCGGCAATAATGGCAATAACCTGATCTTTAACACTGACTGGCATAAATCACCCTTTTTGTGCACCGCACGTTTCCCTTAATCCTTTGAAGTCATTTTTGAAACCTGTTTCTGCAGGTTTTCGACTTTGGCCACCAATTTAGGTAACCGCCGATAGGCCTTATAGCTCTCTACATTGGCCTCCATTTTAATGGCAGGATTACCCATTATAAAACGGTTGGGCGGCACATTTGATGAAATCCCCGATTTCCCAGCCGCCACAACATTATTGCCGATAACCACATGATCCGCTACACCAACCTGCCCGCCCAAAACCACATGATCACCAACAACAGAGCTGCCGCCAATACCGGTTTGCGCACAAAGCAGGCAATGCCTGCCAACAACCGCATTATGGCCGATCATTACCAGATTATCAATTTTGGTGCCATCGCCAACTTTTGTATCAACGATTGTGCCCCGGTCAATTGTTGCGCCGGCGCCAAGTTCGACATCATCGCCAATTTGAACCGCGCCCAGCGAATTTGTGCGGGCATATCCAGCCCGTTGTGCGGCAGCTTCATCGGGTTGTTGCCCTTCTCTGGCAGCATCAACGGCGGTGCGTTCCGGGCTGACAAATGAAAACCCGTCCCCCCCGATCACAGAATTTGGCTGGGCGATAAAACGTTCTCCAATTTGAACCCGTGCGCCAATCCTAACCCCATGAAAAAGCAAGCATTCCGCGCCTATCTGCGCGGCTTCGGCGATTGAGCAATGGGGCATTATTCGTGCATTATCACCGATAACCACATCTTTTTCGATCGACACAAACGCACCGATGGAGGGGTTTTTACCAATAATAGCCGTCTTATCAATGACCGCCGAGGGATGAATGCCCCTTGCAATATTTGGTGTCTTTTCAAACAATTTGTTTATGCCAGACAAGGCAAATCTGGGTTTGGGGGTGAATATTGCGGCGCTCAAGCCAAGGTCTTGCCAATTGGCATCATCCCACAGAATCGCGACCTGCGCCTTGCCAGCATTGATTTTACTTGCAAATTTGGGGTCCATTGCAAGTGCAAGGTCATTCTTGCCCGCCGTTTCCGGTTGACTAGGCCCATCAAGCGCCAGCGACACATCGCCAACCGCCCGCGCGCCCAATGCCTGTGCTATTTCAGAAACTGTAAACGCCATGAAAGCCCCAAATTACGGCGGCACCAAATGTGCAGCCGTAACTATATTTAGCCCTCAATACTCGCAAGTGAAACCCCTGCGGATGCCAAAGCGTCAAAAATCAGTTGATCGCGCCCATAAACATCGATCCGATAGGCCAATTCACCCTGTTGATCAATGAATACCGATTGATACGTCAGGTAAACCGGCACCGGAGCAAGCAAATCAACCTGCGTTTCACGGCCGGTATTTAAATACGCCTGAAACGCGGCTTCCGGGTTTGATTCTTGGGGTGCAAGCAGGATATGCGCCAAGTCAAACGGGCGTTGAACCCGCACACAGCCATGGCTGTAGGTGCGCGTGTCACGGTTGAACAATGATTTGGATGGCGTGTCGTGCAGATAAATGTTGAACCGGTTCGGGAACATGAATTTGACTTTACCAAGCGCATTGCCCCCGCCAGGCCGCTGACGCAATACAAACGGAAAATTGTTGACTGTATATTGCGACAAATCAACCAAACGCGCGTCAACTGTCTGGCCGGAACCGCGCACTTGCATTACAATATTTTGACGTGCCAACACGCTTGGATCGCGCAAAAGCTGTGGTAAATATTCTTGCGAGGCAATGCTTTCGGGGACATTCCAGCTTGGGTTAACAACCATATGGGTCATTTCATCAATAAATTCTGGTGTTTGGTATTTCGCGTTGGATTTGCCAACCACCACCCGAGTTACCAATGAGGGCAGGCCGTAATCCATCACATAAGCCAGAAACGCCGCTTGGTTTACAAAAATATGGCGGTCGCCCAGATCATAGTTCAACCAGCGGCGGCGCTCCAGATTTACGATAACCTGTTTCATTTGCTCAGTAGGGTCGGAATTCAGCGCCAGCATGGTTTTGGGGCCAACAACGCCATCAGCATCCAAGGCATTATCGCTTTGGAAATCTTTCATCGCCAACACAAGATCGGCATCATAGACGTTGGAAATCCCCTCAGTGCCCTGATAGCCAAGCGCGTTCAGACGATGGCGCATTGCCAAAACGCGGCTGCCGCTATGGCCGGGGCGAATGGTGCGGCCATCCTCAATTTTTGGGCCCCAGCCCCCTGCTCCGACCAAGGCTTCCAGCCGCGCAAGCTCCGCTTGCAGGACGTTATAACTTGGGTCGACCGGCTCTAGCTGGTTAAACAACGATGCGTTACCGGGATTGGATGCCGCGGCGGACAGCAGCGCGGAAATTTCCGGGCGTTGAGGCACAATATTGATCAATTCGGTTAATTCCGAAGGCTCCAGAATGCCCGAGGTAAGATCCGTTGCAAATTCAATAAATAATTCTGCGGCCTTCAGTTCCAGCGCCGCGTCCGTGCGCGCAGTGCCCGCAGAGGCCCAAGCGATCTCAAGCCCCATCACATCATAAGCATTGGTGGGCAATCCATGACGCCCGGAATTT
>CAZSSS010000311.1:0-2925 GCA_964609255.1 uncultured Rhodobacterales bacterium | reverse complement strand
CGATGCTCCAACGCCTTCGCCAAAGCTGTGGGTCAATGGCATGATGCCTTCCTTACCGGCCTCGCCCATAACGCCAAGCTTGCCATTGCCAAAACCAAACATTGTCGGGGAATCGAATATATCACCATTAGCAAACCCGAATATGCTGCCAAAGAAGTCGCTAAGCCCCCCACCAACCGCACCGCCATCTGAACTGCCTTTGCTGCCAAAAAGCGCATCGACTAAGCTGTCACCAGCCACATCAGTAAGTTTGGACCCAATATCAAACAAAACATTAAGCATGATATCGAGCGCGGATGTGCCTTCCCGCACGCCATCGATAATTGTATCGAATGCCGATCGCGCACCATCGCGCAATCGATCTAGCCGGCTAATCGTTTGGTCCAGCGCATCGCGCTCCAAGTTTCGCTCAGTAATCAGTTCCCGGACTTTTTCGATTTCTGCATCTGTGGCATCAGCAAGTTGGCCCCGCAGGCGGATCATTTCTTGTTCGAGCGGGTTAAGTTCCGCCAAAAGATCAATTTCAGACTGCAGGCCATCCAAAAGCTTTTTGACCGCATTGGTATTTGCGGCGCCACCCCCGCCACCAGTTCTACGTGGCGGGGTATCATCATGATTATTTGCAGGATCAATATCGAACGACTGGCCAAACACGGCCTCTTCATCCGCAAATCGCCGCGAATACAAAAAGCTCTCTTCCTTGGCGTGTTCAAAGGCAGCAGCGAGACGCTCGCCTTGTCCAGCAGCATCACCTAATATCTGTTCAAGAACCCCCGCCTCAATCGCCATAGCTTCAATGCCTGAAACAACGGCCCGGGCAACCGGCCCGCCGAACTGTGTAGCAAGATCGTGGGCGTGAGCTAACCGCTCAACAAAATCCTTTAAGGATTGGGCTTCACCAATTCTGTCCATCGCAAGTGCCAGATTGTCAAAAGGATGCGCAAGGTCTGTGAATAATCGATTATTGAATTCAATTAGTTTTTGTATTTCATCCAACTTGTCAGTAGGCAGCGCCCTGATTTCTTCCTCTGTTAGAGAAAATAGTTGGTTCATCAGTTGAACATCGGAGCCGACATCACGCACAGCTTGCCGCATCGGGTGCATCAGCTCGCGAAATTGAGCGGTCTCAAGGCGCTCTAGCAGCGTTTTCACTTCGCCCGTAACTGGGCCAAACATTGCAGTCAGATCGGTACCCGCTAAGTCTGCTTTGGTGCTCAAATTATCCAATAGGCCAGAAAGCTTGCTTACAGATTCGCCAGCATCATCGACATCGTCCGAGACATCAGCAGCGGCATCACCCATCCCAAACAAAGCACGTCCCAGCGGAATGCCAATCGCAACGACTGCACCCATAACCGAACCCAAAATACCAAACCCACCAAGAAGCTGTGGTAATTGCATCGCCAGTGCTTGTGATGGCGCAACCCCGCCGCCGATTTGGACTGCCAAATCGGCAAACTGATAGGATGAATTTTGAACGGCAAGGCCTATACGTCGCTGTTGAGAAACACCACTGGACATTCGACGCGACATCTGGCCTGCAGCCACCGCACCGTTTTTTGTTGCTGTAGTGTATTGCCGCATCATACGCGTGGCTTCGCCCTGCGTAACAACACCCTTTCGAACTGACTGGTTTAATAAATCTTGCGTTTTCTTGAGGTTTAACTCCGCCCGGTAAACCGGATCGATACTGGCTTTCAGCTTTTTAAAACTGCGGGTAGCATCAGCGTTTGATTTTTCCGCAACATCACCCGAGGCACGCGTAGCTTTTGTCAGCTTTTTAGTTTCGCCCGCAACAGATTTGATTGCAGCGCTTGCGCCTGCATCCTGTCCCGTCAAAATCATACTGACATCAAGTGTCATAAATCATCTTTCGTTTAGGGCCTTTATGGCCTTGGCTTCCATCATTTGCAGGTCAGACCATTGCGATTTATTTAGTTTGATCTTGGCCTTTTTCAGTCCGGAACCAACGCCGGAATAATCAAAACCAAGATACGTTATCCCATCCATACCTGCCGCTATCCGCCACTGGGTTGCGCTGGCAAGAAAGGCACGAACTACCTTCCAGTTTTCTGGCCAGACCAGATAATCGCTTTGCGAGCTATCGCACAGCTCAACTGCGTCCAGCACATCTTGGGGGGCATTAAAGCGCTTGAGATCGTCCAAAACTTCCGGCGTGGAACCGGCCCAGCCAGCATCGCCTGACACCCAGTGTTGCGCTGCCCCGGTTAGTTTTTTGCCCGGGCCTCGCCCATGGCATCGGTGTAACCATCCAGAATAGCGGTAAAGACGTAGGGCACATCAAGAAGCTGGTCACGCAGGTTGTCATTCCAGTCCAGCGATTTGCCATCCTCATCGGAAATATCATCAATCCGGCTTACGGTTTTGCGCACATATTCTTTCACGCCATCACGATCTGCAGTCAGCAGCGATTCTGTTTCAGATATCGACAGAGCGTTATAGGTCACGGTCATAGTTTGGCGATCAAAGCCCCCGTCAACGGGCACCTTTACGGTGATTTCGCGCTTAAATGTGGCTGCTTCGAGTTTAAACATTGGGCTAGTCCTTTTAAGTGAATGTGATTGAAAATTGATCATTGCCGCTGTCTGGCAATGGCGTCATGGAAAGCGGCCACATCAAGATTTTTTGGTCATTCTCATAACCGGAAAGCCGATGCATCTGGCATTTTGGGGCCGCAATGGCAGTGATATATCCAGCGTCGGTGCCATGAGTGATATTAACGGTAAAGTTCGAATTTTGATCCAGCGCTTTGCTGAACGGATCAAACGTGCCGAGCGGAACTGCCTCAACCGAAGCAGTCACTTTTTCCTGACTGTCAACAATTAGAATGCTTTCATTGCCGATCAGCAGGCGTTGCTGCACATCATTGCCGAGATCAAACATATAATTCTTGAGAACCAGCGC
>CAZSSS010000310.1:0-2955 GCA_964609255.1 uncultured Rhodobacterales bacterium | reverse complement strand
CGTCGCCAGATCACATCCTCAGCCGTCATCACAAATTCATTGGCTATCAGCCAGCGCAGTTCTTGCTCACTCAGGCTGGCCCCAAAATTCTGCCCCAGATCAGCCGCCGTTTTGGCCCCCGCCAAAACATCACGCGCCAATGTGCCGTATGCTTTCACCAGCCGCCGTGCCCAGAAATCATCCATAAATTCAAACTCGGCTTTCAGCGCAGCAATCAAATCCGCCACACCGTCCACCGGAAAATCCCCGCCCGGCAGGGCAACCCCTGCGGTCCATTTATCCGGCATGCCCGGAAAAAACGGCGCGATTTTGTCCAGCGCGGATTCCGCCAATCGCCGATATGTCGTGATTTTACCGCCAAAAACGTTCAGCATCGGCGCGCCCTTATCTGCACGCAGTGTCAAAACATAATCCCGCGTTGCTGCTGTGGCAGAACTCGCGCCGTCATCATAAAGCGGGCGAACACCGGAATAGGACCAGACGATATCGTCAACCTTGACCGGCTTTTCAAAATATTCCGACGCAAATTTGCATAAATATTCAGCCTCCGCATCCGAGCATTCGGGTTTGGTATCAGCGCCTTGTTGCGCTGCTTCGGTTGTGCCAATCAGGGTAAAATCGGTCTCATACGGGATCGCAAAAACAATGCGCCCGTCGGGGCCTTGAAAGAAATACCCTTTGTCGTGATCAAACAGTTTTTTGGTTACGATATGGCTGCCGCGCACCAACCGGACCCCCTCAGAGGTTTCCAGTTTGGCGGTATTGCGGATAATGACCTCAACCCATGGTCCGCCTGCATTAACCAGCATTTTTGCCTTTAAAACAGTGGCTTGACCATTTGACGCCTCAACCGTTATTTGCCAGATATCATCGACCCGTTCAGCCAAAACCACCTTGCTGCGTGTCATGATCTGCGCGCCGCGCGCCTGTGCATCGCGGGCATTCAGCACCACCAACCGTGAATCCTCTACCCAGCAATCAGAATATTCAAAGGCCTTGGCGTATTTGTGCTGCAATGGGCGGCCCACCGGATCATTCCTTAGCCTAAGGGTTTTGGTGCCCGGCAAAATTTTCCGCCCCCCCAGATTATCATATAAAAACAGCCCCAACCGGATCAACCAATTGGGCCGTCGCCCGCGCAGCCATGGCATGAAAAAGCCCAATAACCGCGACGTTGGCGTGCCGGATTCAAATCTCATATCCTTATGTAAAGGCAGCACAAATCGCATTGGCCAACTAATATGTGGCATGGCTTGCAGCAAAATCTCGCGCTCGGTCAGTGCTTTGCGCACCAACCCGATTTCAAAAAATTCCAGATACCGCAAGCCGCCATGAAACATCTTGGTAGAGGCCGAAGACGTGGCCGAAGCCAAGTCATTCATCTCAGCCAAACAAACCGAAAGCCCCCGCCCCGAGGCATCGCGCGCAATGCCACAGCCATTAATGCCGCCGCCAATCACAAACAGATCATAGATTTTAGTATTATCAGGTGATGTCACGTGGGCCTCAGGAATTTGCGGAGAGCTGGCATTAGCGTAACGCAGTATATGCCGTTTTCCAGATTCTCCAATTGGAATCGCACACCGGTTCTAGGTGCCGCAAAATGTGGCGTGAACAATTTCTTCAGGCATCGGTGGTTGTTCAAACCTGTCATGGCCCGCCTGATAATTATAGGGGTCTGCCAACACAGCCATCAGCGTTTCGAATTTGGTATAATCACCGGCATTTGCCGCCTCTATGACCTCCTCAAGACGATGATTTCGCGGGATATAAACCGGATTGGTGGCTTGCATGGAAATGCCTCGCATCACCGGATTTTCGCAGTGCGCGCGTTTGGTCCAACGGGCAAACCATGCATCAAATGACCGAGGATCTTCAAAAAGCGCCCGCGCATCTGCGGCATCACCCGTAAGCGCCATTCGCGTTAACATGCTGAATATTAAGGTAAAATCTATTTGATTTTCAGCCATAATACGCAACAAATCCTCAATCAAGGATTTATCTTGGGGCTGTGAGTTTTTGAGCCCCAGTTTCTTTTTGAACTCCCTATCAAACGCGCTCACGAATATTTCGTCAAAGCTGTCAAGCGCGGCCTCAATGGCGGGAATTCCCGTCTCATCCATCAGCGGCAGCAGAGTTTGTGCGAGTTGCGACAGGTTCCACAGCGCGATTTTTGGTTGGTTGGAAAAGGCATAACGGCCATTTTTGTCGATCGAGCTGAACACTGTTTCAGGATGATACACATCCATAAATGCGCAAGGGCCATAATCAATTGTTTCACCCGAAATCGACATATTATCGGTGTTCATAACCCCGTGTATAAACCCGACACCCATCCATTTTGCAACCAAATTCGCCTGTTTTTCAACGACTTGCGCCAGCATACCCGCCGGCCCCTCCGCATCGGGATAATGGCGTTTGATCACATAATCTGTCAGGGTTTGCAGGGCCGCTTTATCGCGGCGCGCATAATGAAATTGAAAGGTGCCAACCCGAATATGGCTGCTGGCCACTCGGGCCAACACCGCACCGGGGGTGGCGGTTTCGCGTTGCACCATGTCGCCCGTTGTCACCACAGCCAGCGCGCGGGTGGTGGGAATTCCAAGGTTATGCATGGCTTCGGACACTACATATTCGCGGATCACCGCCCCAATATTGGCGCGCCCATCACCGTTTCGCGAAAACATAGTAGGGCCGGACCCTTTGAGCTGCAAATCCCGGCGGGTGCCATCTGGGCTGACTATTTCCCCCAAAAGTATCGCGCGGCCATCGCCCAACTGCGGCGAAAATCCGCCAAATTGATGCCCTGCATAAGCCGTTGCAATGGGGGTTGCACCACCGGGAATATCGTTTCCTGCCAGCATGTTAATGGGTAATTCGCCAGCGAGAATTCCCATTTCTTGGGCCAATGCCTCGTTATATTTTACCAATTTTGGCGCGGGTACTTTTGTGGGT
>CAZSSS010000309.1:0-2958 GCA_964609255.1 uncultured Rhodobacterales bacterium | reverse complement strand
GCCCGCCATATTCGCCGCCAAGGCAAGGGTTTTGCCGCCGCCACCGGCGCAAAAATCAAGCACCGTCATCCCCGGTAAAACATCCGCGAAACTGGCAACATTTTGGCTTGAAACGTCCTGTAGCTCAACAAAGCCGTATTTATACGCCAATGACCCATTTAATTTGCGCGGGTTTTGCGTGATGCGCAATGCGTTTGGAACGCCTAGAACCGGCTCTGAAAATATCAGATCTCGGGCCAAATAGTTTTGCGCCTCGGCAAGCGTGGTTTTAAGGGTATTCACACGCAGATCAACAGGTGCGCGGTCTTGCATGGCGTGCATGATCAAAGGCAAATCAGCCCCCAATGAGCCTTTTAATTCCGTCAGCAAAAAATCGGGGAAATCCAGTTTAACAGGCAATGGCGGGTTTTTTGGTTCATTCAACATCTGCAATTCTGATGGTGACAGTGCTGCGGGCGCAAACCCTTGCCCCGTGAACAATTCCGCCAAGGGTTCGCCGCGCAGAAACTGATGCGCAATAACCACCGCCCGGCCCGTCATGGCCCCACCCCGATCCGCAAATGAGCGTTTTTGGCGCAAACAATCGAACACAATATCGCGCACCGCCGCACGGTCTTTTGACCCGGCATAACGGCTGGCGCGCGCCCATCTGGTCAACACACGTTCAGCCGGTTCGCCAAACAAAATTGCGTCCAGCAGCTCAACGGAGGCCGAAAGGCGTGCAGAGGGTGTCATAAAACGGGCCTAGGCAAACGAGGTTTTGTCGTGCAGCATCAAAGCATTATGACTTCAACAACGATTGCAACCCACATGACAACCAGCGTTACCAAGCTTAGCACAAAAACCTTGAACCGTGACGGAACATGGTTTTTACCAATATGGATTCTATGGTGAACAACCCGCAAGCAAACGTAAATTACCGAGGCAATGGCAATCACCCAACTGGTAAAGGATAACGCAACCGCCAACATCACCGCTGTATAAAACAGAATCGGCGTTTCAAACTGGTTTTGCAGATTATTACCCAGCTTTTTGATGTCATCCGTCCATGCATCATTGCTGAGCGCAATATCCCTGATATGCAGGTCACCCTTGATTAACGCTGAGGTGCGGGCTTTGCCCATGCGCATAAATATGTAAAGCGTCAGGAAAACCTGCGCAACCATGGCAAAAATAGCTATTTTAAGACTTAAATCCATTATCCAACCCTATAATTTGGCGATTCACGCGTGATTTGCACGTCGTGGACATGGCTTTCTTGCAGCCCGGCGCCAGTTATTTTGACAAATGAACACCCCGTCTGCATCGAGTCAATAGTCCCGTTTCCGGTATAGCCCATCGCGGCGCGCAAACCACCAACCAATTGGTGCAAAACACTGCCAGCGGGGCCTTTATAGGCCACCTGCCCCTCAATGCCCTCGGGAACCAGTTTGTCGCTGCTGACTTCTTTTTGAAAATACCGATCCGCTGATCCGCGCGCCATTGCCCCAACGCTGCCCATGCCGCGATAAGCCTTAAAACTGCGGCCCTGATATAAAAACAGCTCTCCGGGGGCCTCGTCGGTGCCTGCCAGCATTGAGCCGATCATCGCGCATGATGCGCCCGCCGCAATGGCCTTGGCAAAATCGCCTGAAAATTTTATACCGCCATCCGCGATCACCGGTTCGCCGGTTTTCATTGCCTCTTGGGCGCAATCAGAAACCGCGCTTAGCTGCGGCACGCCAACCCCCGCAACAATGCGTGTGGTGCAAATAGACCCCGGGCCAATGCCAACCTTCACCGCGTCAGCACCCGCATTAATCAAGGCGCGTGTTGCTGCCCCGGTGGCAACATTCCCCGCCACAATCTGAATGGTGTTTGACCGCGCGCGCAGCCGCTCAACCGATTGGCCGACGCTGGCCGAATGCCCATGCGCCGTGTCAATAATAATCAGATCAACGCCCGCATCAATCAATGCACAAGAACGCTCAAACCCTGCGTCACCAACGGTTGAGGCCGCCGCCACCCGCAAGCTGCCGCTCTCGTCTTTACAGGCCTGCGGGTTCAGCACCGCCTGTTCAATATCCTTAAGGGTCAGCAAGCCCGTCAGCTGGTTTTCAGCATTAACAATCAGCAGTTTTTCAATGCGCCGTGCTTCCATCAGGCTGCGGGCCTCATCGCGGTCAAACGGTTCGCGCAGCATCGCCAGATTATCGGCTGACATCATCACCTTTACCGGCGTGCTATCATCAGAGGCAAAGCGCATATCGCGGTTGGTCACGATCCCCAAAACCTGCCCGTTTTCGCCAACCACCGGAAAACCTGTCACGTTATAGCGTTCCTGCAACAACTTGGCATCCGCCAATGTTTGATCAGGCGTCAGGGTGATGGGCGCATAAACCACACCTGATTCAAACCGCTTTACGCGCCGGACTTGCCGCGCCTGTTCCTCAATATCCAGATTACGGTGCAAAACACCAATGCCCCCGGCCTGCGCCATGGCAATCGCCATATTGCTTTCGGTCACGGTATCCATCGCTGAACTAAGCAGCGGAATATTCATCGAAATGGATTTGGTCACAAAAGTGCGGGTATCAGCGGTTGTCGGCAACACGTCCGACGCCCCCGGAACCAGCAATACATCATCAAAGGTAAGCGCCTCACGAATGTCCATTAGGACCTCCTAAATTAGGGTCGGTGTTGGCACGTCTCTATTTCATGGAAACACGGGCTTGAAAACCCCTAAGCGACCGAGGCCGCACTGTTTTTTGCCAAAGCCCCCCTGATCCACGCCTGTGAGGCCATCCAGACGATATAAAGAATAAACGGTGTGCCAATGATCATACCCGCAATCATCACCGCCATCGCAAATGTGTTTTGCCCCGCCAAAACCGCCATGATTTGCAAATTGATGAACGTGGCGATCGGAAAGGTAAAGCTGCCCCAAATCGGGGTCCAGCCGCCTTTTGTCAGCCACGG
>CAZSSS010000308.1:0-2967 GCA_964609255.1 uncultured Rhodobacterales bacterium | reverse complement strand
AAGGAGCTCTCCCGCACTTCGTTTGGGCTTGGCCTCACTTCGTTCGGCAGGCAGGTCAGCCTGCGGCGCGAGTATTTTTGAAAGAATGAAGACCAAGCGAAGCGTTTATTTTTCCCGGGCGAAGACCCGCGGAAAAACCGCCCGATGGCGCAGCCGAGGGCGTGGCCCAAGCGCAGCGCGGGAGAGCTAGGCCAGTTTTGCGTCCAAAGCTTTGGCAACGCGCGGGGTCACGAATTTGGAAATATCGCCCCCCAATCGGGCGATTTCCTTGACCAGCTTGGATGCGATCGCCTGATGCTGCGCTTCGGCCATTAGAAATACGGTTTCGATATCGTCATTCATGGCGCGATTCATGCCAACCATTTGATATTCATATTCAAAATCCGCCACCGCGCGCAGGCCGCGGATGATCACGCTGGCACCGACTTCGGCTGCGCAATGGATCAGCAGGTTTTCAAACGGATGCGCCACGATTTCTATTGCGCAACTATTGGCGATACCAATTGTTTCAGCTTCGATCATCGCAACCCGTTCATCCAGTGAAAACATCGGACCTTTGTCGCGGTTTATCGCCACCCCGATCACCAGCTTATCCACCAACGAGGCTGCGCGGCGAATAATATCGATATGCCCCACCGTTAGCGGGTCAAATGTTCCGGGATAAAGACCAATTCGCATAAACGCCCCTTAACAATGCTGCACCTGCGAACACAACAGCGATTCGCGTTCAAGGTCAAGTTAAACATTGCCGTGAATCATATCCGTCAGGGCGGCGTTTTCTTGTTCAATCATATCGATCCGCGCCTTAACAACATCACCGATTGACACAACACCAATAAGTTTCCCCGCCTCAACCACCGGCATATGGCGAAACCGGCCTTCGCTCATTTTTGACATCAGCCGAATGACGTTATCGTTTGGCCCGCAGGCCACAACGGTTGAGGTCATCAGCTCTCGTACGCAATCCGACATGCAGCCGACACCGTTTTTGCCAATTTCGCGCACAATATCGCGTTCTGACAGAATTCCGTCCACGGTGTCCCCGGTCTCTGAAACAATCAGCGCCCCGATGCGTTTTTCAGATAAAATACCAGCGGCTTCGCTGATTGTATCGCCCGGTTTGATTGTTAAAGTGCCTGTGTTGGCTTTTGATAGCAAAATATGTTTGACCAGCATAATAACCTCCCGTTGTTTTCCAGTTACAGTGGCGCGAAACAGAAATTCTGTCAAGAAATCCGTGGACCTAAACTATTTAACCATCTGGTCATAATTTACCCTTTCCCTTTGTGGTCAAAGGCGTAAACTTCGCGCAGAATCTTTCAGGAGGCAGCAATGCAAGAGCTTACCCACTATATCAACGGTGAACATGTCAAAGGCATATCGGGCCGGTTTGCCGATGTTTATAACCCCGCCATTGGCGAAGTTATTGCCCGCACCCCGCTGGCCAGCACCGCTGAGATGGACATAGCCGTAAAGCACGCAACTGCTGCACAACCGGCATGGGCGGCGATGAACCCGCAGCGCCGCGCGCGGGTATTTATGAAAATGGTTGATCTGTTGCACCGCGACATGGACAAGCTCGCCGAGGCCCTGTCCCGCGAACACGGCAAAACCCTGCCGGATGCCAAAGGCGATGTTATTCGCGGGCTTGAGGTTGTGGAATATTGCATCGGCGCGCCGCAATTGCTGAAAGGTGAATATACCGACGGCGCTGGCCCGGGCATTGATATGTATTCAATGAAACAGCCGCTTGGCGTTTGTGGTGGTGTCACCCCGTTTAACTTTCCGGCCATGATCCCGATGTGGATGTTTGCGCCCGCGATTGCTTGTGGCAACGCCTTCATCATGAAACCGTCTGAGCGCAACCCGACGGTTGTGATCATGTTGGCCGAACTGATGGAAGAAGCCGGCCTGCCAAAAGGCATTTTGCAAATTGTGAATGGCGACAAAGAGGCCGTGGACGCAATCATAAACCATCCGGTTATTCAGTCGATCGGTTTTGTGGGTTCCACCCCGATTGCCCAATATATTTACGCCGGCGGCTGCGCGGCGGGCAAACGCGTGCAGGCATTTGGCGGCGCGAAAAATCACGCAATTATCATGCCAGACGCAGACATGGACAATGTTGTCGACGCGCTGATTGGTGCAGGTTTTGGCGCGGCTGGCGAACGCTGCATGGCGATCTCGGTTGCGGTTCCGGTGGGCGAAGACACAGCCGACCGTTTGATCAAAGCATTGGCACCACGGGTCGAGAGCCTGAAGATCGGGCCATATACATCGGGCGATGATGTTGATTTTGGCCCCGTAATTACCGCCGCCGCCAAGGAAAAGATCAACGGTCTGGTGCAATCTGGCGTTGATCAGGGTGCAAAACTGGTGGTTGATGGACGCGGGTTTAGCCTGCAAGGCTATGAGGAAGGGTTCTTTGTTGGCGCGTCATTATTTGACAATGTGACCACCGATATGGACATCTATAAACAGGAAATCTTTGGGCCGGTTCTATCAACCGTGCGCGCCAAAACCTATGAGGAGGCCGTGGGTTACGCCATGGATCACGAATACGGCAACGGCACCGCGATTTTCACCCGCGACGGTGACACCGCACGCGACTTTGCCAGCCGCATCAATGTGGGCATGGTTGGCGTTAATGTGCCTATTCCGGTGCCATTGGCCTATCACACCTTTGGCGGCTGGAAAAAATCGGCGTTTGGAGATTTGAACCAACACGGGCCGGATGCGTTTAAGTTCTATACGCGCACCAAAACCGTAACATCCCGCTGGCCGTCAGGCACCCGCGAGGGCGCGAATTTCTCCATTCCAACAATGGAATAGCCCGCCCCACCAAATTGGGACGCCCTGCATTCATGTAGGGCGTTCTTGTTGCGGATTTTCAATTTGTCGGTAAAGTTGTGTTTTAACAATTGCAGAACGAAACTTTATGACAAATAACACCAAAGAAATTTCGGC
>CAZSSS010000307.1:0-2975 GCA_964609255.1 uncultured Rhodobacterales bacterium | reverse complement strand
TCTGCCGCATTCAGCGGCGTCATAATCAACGTGCCGCCCAGCAGGCTTTTGGCATCACCGATGGTTGAAACAGTAATATCAATACGCCCCCCGGCCCGCGCAAACGGCGGCAAAGCGGCCGTGACCAGCACCGCCGCCACATTTTTGGACCGAAAGCTTTCGCCTGTTACATTAATGCCCAGCCGCTCCAGCAGGTTGGTCATGGCTTCCTCGGTAAAGGGCGAATTTCGCAGCCCATCACCGGTGCCATTCAGCCCAACAACAAGGCCATAGCCGACAAGGTCATTGCCACGCACCCCGTCAATCTCAACCAGGTCTTTGATCCGCACATCGGCGGATACTAAAGAAGCTAACGAAAAGGCCATACTAGCCAGCAGAAAAACGATTTTAGATCGAAACACGGTTTACCTCAGATAATTTTGCAATCGCATGGTTGAGAGGCGGGAAGTCATGATATAGACCGCCTCCATTTGGCCCTGAAGGGCTTGAAAACGGGTTGCGGCCTCATAAGGGTCAGCCGCAATAATGCCATTTCGGTTTATTTCAAACGTGTTCTTTTGCGAGGCAGTAAAGGATGCCGCAACCGACAGTCTTTCCTCAATATGGCCCAGCGTTTCACGCAAATCGATAATCGAATCCACGTTTGTTATGGCGCTTGTTGCTGCTGCATGCATGATATTCATGCCGTCCAGCGCGCTGCCGCCATGGTCACCAGCATTGGCAACCGCCACCAAAACCACGTTGCGCAACGCATTACGCAACGCATCTGCATCGCCGCGCATTGAATAATCGACAACCTCTCCGTCAGCGATTTCGGCACCGGGGGCATCCAACGGATCACCCAGAAATGCCGTGGTCATAAAACCACCCGCTGGATTAAAGAAATAATCGTCAACCGCGGCAATTACCGATACCGAATCCGGTGCGGCATTTGTCAGCAGGACAATGTCGTCATACATGGATTGCGCATCGATGACTGCCGCGCCATCAACATTGGCACCCGCAAATAATGCATGGTCGCCATAGCGGCCATTCAACGCGGAAACCACATTGTCAAACGCCCCGCGCGCGCCGCTGGCAACCGAAAAAGCCTGGTTCTGATTGCCAAGATCAACCGCGGCAATCAGGTCAGTGCCAAATTCCGCAACAGTGGACTGGATTCGTTCCAAATTAAGCTGCGATGCACCAGCACGCGCAGAGGCCGTCGAAATCGCCGCTGAACGCATATCAAAGCGTGCAAGGTTCTTTTCAATGGCAAACAGGCCGCTTAGATCACCACCGGTGGCTTTTACAAGGTCCGATTTCAGGCCGCTTGCGACCTCAAGCCCGGCAATGTTGACATTATTTCGTGTGGCCTGCCCAATGCGTTGCAAACGCATTGCTGAGGAAAGATCGGATACAGATGCGGATTTCATGCTATATCTCCATCAAGGTTTGCAACAGCTTGTCGGCTGTTGAAATAACGCGCGCATTGGCGGCATAGGCCTGTTCCACAAGCAAAAGCTGGTGCATTTCATAATCTGAATCGACACCCGTCATCGCCAGCTCACCCTCTCGCAGGATGTCGAACTGGCCCATTTGATAGGCGGTTTTGTCCTCTTGTCTGCTGGCGGCTCCGGCGATCAGGCTGGTGATACCGGCGGCCAGACTGGTGGCGCTTGACAGGGATGAAACGCCGCTTGCGCCACTTGGAACACGCTGCGCTGTCATCGCGTCAACCATGCGACGCAATTGTGTATCATCGCCCGCGGGGCCGGGTGCAACCGCACCCAACCCATCGCGTAGCCGCCATAAATCACCGCCCTGACTTGGGTCAACCAATGCATTTATACTAATGCGTCCAGCAAGGCCAAGCTCATCAACCGGTGCAAATGCTGCACCATTATCCGTGATCAACCCGGCATCACCGGGTGCCAGCGACGGGTCAACTGCGGGGTCTTGAAACCGTTCAATCAAATCACGCGCCATCGCATCCATTTGGCCGTTGAATTCAGGGGCCGTAACATCGCGCACCATAAAGGCCGCGGACAAAGCGCCACCATCCAGTTGCCCAGCGCCGCTGCCCATGGTTATGGGCCGACCATTAATCGAAATACCCGACAACGCGGTTGAGGCCAGCGTCATATCATGGGTAATCACCGGTGTTGGCGTGAATTCCAGCGTATTGGCCGCGCCGTCAATCAGCGCTGCCCCTTTCTGGGAATAAAGCGCGATTTCGCCGCCGGGCCGGGCAATTTGCCGTATGGGAACCAGCTCCGATATTTTGTCGATCAGTTTGGCGCGCTCATCCTCCAGTGCGGCGGTATCACCGCTGCCTGCGCCGCGAATTCGGATCGCGGTATTTACCGCCTCAATCTGTTGCAGTGCCGAATTAACCGTTTGAACATGCCGCGCGATGGTTGCATCCGCATCCATGCGCACAGCACTTGTCTGGGTTGAAATGGTGTTTATTGAATCAGCAAGACCCGATGCGTCTGACAGCACAACTGCACGCAAAGCATCCGATTCCGGTGCATTTGCAGCGGCACGCAAACTGTTCTCCAACTTGAGAACCTGCGTTGCCAAAGCACCGACATCACCCGGTTCCCCCAATAATTGCGCCAGCCGGGATGATGCGTCAGACAATGTTGCCGCGTTACCCAGTTCAGCGCCGGTTGCCCGACGTTGTGAGGTTGCCAACAGGTCAACCGCGCGGAAAATGCTTTCCACTTTGACACCGCTGCCGGTGCCGCCAATAACCCGTTCAGCGGTCATGACCTCTCGGCGGGTGTAATTTTCGTTCAGGGCATTGGCCACGTTGCTGGAAATGGTTTCGGCGCGGCGCGAAACAGCAGTCAGCCCTGAATAGGCATTTGATATTGCGGCTGAAATACTCATTGTTTTACCCTCCGGTTAATGGCGAACCCAGCGCGACTAGCGCTTGATATTGGTCGTTTCCTGTAACATTTCGTCAACAGTTTGAATTATTTTGGCAT
>CAZSSS010000306.1:0-2993 GCA_964609255.1 uncultured Rhodobacterales bacterium | reverse complement strand
CCAAATGGGATGAGCGGCCAATTCTGGTTATTGTCGCAATGCCGGGGCAAACCCCCGACACCGCTGAAATCATGTCATTGATGGCGGCCAAATTTGCAAAATGGCAATTGCCTGACGATATTATTTTTATGGATGAAATTCCGCATACCGCAACTGGCAAAATATCAAAACTTCTGTTACGTGAAAAGCTGGCCAATCAGGGCTATGCCTTGCCCTTGTAAACCGTGGATCAATAATAATGACCGCTCTTGATAAATACGTTCGCCTTGAAGCCATTGGATATTGGCGCGAAAATGCGCAGGCTGACCCGCAAGAGGTCATCGTGTCATTTGGCGATGCAACCCTGCAACTTACCAGTTTGTCCGATACACCCATCACCCATTGGGCGATATTGGCAACCAAACGCATTGGCACCGAGGGCAGCGCTGTGATTTATTCCGCTGATCCCTCGGGTCAGGAAATCTTGACCATCGATGATACCGAAATGACACTTGCGATCACCGCCGTTACCCATTCCATCAGTCGCCGCACGGCCAAACCGCGCAAATTCACGCGGTATATCTGGATCGCAATCTGCGTGATATTTTTGGCGCTGATCAGCCAGTCACCGCCATTTATTTATCGATGGACGGCTGCATTAACCGCCCCCGCACGCCAAACGGATTTTGCCTCTCAGGTCGCCAGCCAAATGCGCCAGCAAAACCTTTTCATCTGTGAAAACCGCGCCAGCAACGCTGCATTGGCTGGTTTGGCTGATGCGCTTGACCCCAACCATGCACTGGTGCTGAAGGTCACAAAGCAACAAGGCGTGGCGGTTATCGCGCTTCCTGACGGGCAAATATACCTGCCAATGAACCTGATACATAATTCCGACAGCGCCGCGTCACTGACCGCCCAGATTGCCCTTGGCACTGCGATGGCGCAGCGTCAGGCCTATTTGCGTCAGGTTCTTGCCAAAAGCGGGGTTATTGCATCATTTAAACATCTGTTTGGGCAGAATGTATCATTTGAGGTGCCGCTGACCGTTCCCGCACCAATAGCACAAGATTTTATCACAGCGCGCGACTATCTTGTGGCCAGAAATATTGATGCACAGCCTTTGCAACAACTGGCAGCAACCCACGGATTTGGCCTGCCGATTGCTGAAAATGATGCTTTTGCAGCTTTTGCGGTGCCGGAATTTAACGCGATTCAATCCAGTTGCCGCGAATAATCTGCCAATATCAGCGTAACCTATTGATCCTTTAAGATATGGTCAGCGGCCTTTTCTCCAACCATGATCGACGGAGCATTCAAATTGCCATTGGTAATGCGCGGAAAGATCGAGCTGTCAGCCAGCCGCAATCCCTCAACGCCAATCACCTTACAGTCGGGGTCAACCACCGCCATCGGGTCTTTGCGCGCCCCCATGCGGGCCGTGCCGCAAGGATGAAACGCGCTTTCGGCATGTTCACGAATAAACCCGTCCAACGCATCATTGCTTTGTAATTCGGCACCGGGCTGGATTTCTTTGCCAGCAAAAGGCTTAAACGCCTCTTGGCTGAAAATCTGCCGAGTCAGACGGATGCAATGGCGGAACTCTGCCCAGTCATCAGCGTGGCTCATGTAATTGAACCGAATTTCCGGCGCAACATTGGGATCACTGCTTGCCAGCGTCACCGCCCCGCGCGATTTTGACCGCATCGGCCCGACATGGGCCTGAAATCCGTGGCCTTCGGCGGCAACCTTTCCGTCATAACGCACCGCAATCGGGATAAAATGAAATTGAATATCCGGGTAATCCACGGCATCACTGGAACGCAAAAAGGCCGCGCTCTCAAATTGGTTGGATGTGCCAAGGCCGGATTTACGGAACAGCCATTCAGCGCCAATTCGCGCCTTTGAAATCAAGTTCCAGTATTTATACAACGTAATCGGCTGAAGGCTGACCTGTTGGATATACAATTCCAGATGGTCTTGCAGGTTTTGCCCTACCCCGCCGCGATCTGCAATCAGAGGGATATTATGCTGCGCCAGATGGGCCGCCGGGCCGATGCCCGATAACATTAACATTTTAGGCGAATTGATGGCAGATGCAGAGATAATCACCTCGCGCCGCGCGTGAATTTGCTCAATATTGCCTTTGCGTTCAACTTCAACCCCGATGGCGCGGCCATCTTTAATGATAATTTTCCGCGCAAAACAGCGCAGTAATTTGAAATTTTTACGCTTTTGGGCGGGGCGAATATAGGCGTTTGCCGTGGACCAGCGCCGCCCTTTCCAGACTGTTTGTTCCATCGGGCCAAAGCCCTCTTGGCTTTCGCCGTTGTAATCATCGGTAAGCGCGAAACCCATCTCAGCGCCAGCGGAAACAAATGCGGTATGAAGGGGGTTATCGCGTGGTCCCCGTGTGACGTGCACCGGACCATTGGTGCCACGCCAAACGGAGAAGCCGCCGTGCCACTCCTCCATGCGCTTGAAATATGGCAAAACCGAGGCAAAATCCCAGCCTTTTGCACCTTTTTCATGCCAATGATCAAAATCTTTGGCATTTCCGCGCACAAACACCATGCCGTTGATACTGCTTGACCCGCCAACAACCTTGCCGCGAGGCGTCACCAGTCGCCGCCCACCCAGATGCGGTTCCGGCTGGGATTTGAATCCCCAGTCGTATTGTTTCATATTCATCGGATACGAAAGCGCGGCGGGCATTTGGATAAAGGGCCCAATATCCGAGCCGCCGAATTCCAACACCAGCACCGAATATTTTCCGCTTTCGCTAAGGCGATATGCCAGCGCGGCCCCGGCTGACCCTGATCCAATAATTACAAAATCGGCTTCCATAACCGGCCCCTTAGATGATGCTCATGCACCAATAATTGTTAATAAGACCAAGCATCTGTTCGTGCTCCAACGCGTGACCCTGCAAGGCGTGGCGGATGTAAAACCCGTCAATCATCGCGGCAATTCCTTTGGCAATCGCCCGTAATATTGCAGAGTTTTTCCGTTAATTA
>CAZSSS010000305.1:0-3007 GCA_964609255.1 uncultured Rhodobacterales bacterium | reverse complement strand
TGCCACGCATGAAACCGCGCGAACTCTATGATCTGGTGATAGAGGTCGCCATCGTGCGCCCCGGCCCGATTCAGGGTGGCATGGTGCAGCCCTATATCAAACGCCGGCAGGGGTTGGAAACAGTGGCGTTCCCGTCAAAAGAACTGGAGGGTGTGCTGGGCAAGACCCTCGGCATTCCGCTGTTTCAGGAACAGGCCATGCAAATTGCCGTAGTTGCTGCTGGCTTCACCCCGGCAGATGCAGACCTTCTCCGCCGCTCCATCGCTACGTTTCGGCGCATGGGCACCATCAGCAAATTCCGCGACCAGTTTATCAACGGCATGCTGGAAAACGGTTATGAGCCTGAATTTACAGAGCGGTGTTTTTCCCAGATCGAAGGCTTTGCCGATTATGGTTTTCCCGAAAGCCACGCCGCCGCATTTGCCATGCTGGCCTATGTTTCTGCGTGGTTGAAATGCCATCATCCGGCGGTATTTGCCTGTGCGTTGCTGAATTCGCAACCGATGGGGTTTTACGCCCCGGCCCAGATTGTGCGTGACGCGCGCGAACATCAGGTAGAGGTCCGCCCGATTTGCGTGAATAACAGCACATGGGATAATAAGCTCGAACGTCGTATGGACGGCGCGCTGGCGCTCCGGCTTGGCTTTCGGCAAATCAAGGGTTTCAAGGAAGAAGATGCCGGATGGATTGTGGGCGCGCGGGGCAATGGATACCCCGACCCCGAGGCCCTGTGGCTGCGGGCAGGCATTAACCCTGCGGTGCTGGAACGACTGGCTGAAGCTGATGCTTTTGGTGATATGGGCTTGGGGCGCCGTAACGCGCTGTGGCAGGTAAAAGCCATTCGTGGGCAAATGCCGCTGCCGCTGTTTAATGACCCGATTGAGGGCGAAGGCATCCATGAACCTACTGTTTTGCTGCCCAGCATGCATCTGGGCGAAGAAGTGGTGGAGGATTACATCGCCATGCGCTTATCGCTGCGCGCTCATCCAATGGAATTATTGCGCCCGTCCATTCCTGGCCTCACCCCCCATGCTGATCTTGCCACCGTGCCGCTTGGCCGTATCACAGTCTGCGGTCTGGTCATCACCCGCCAACGGCCCGGCACCGCATCCGGTGTGGTTTTCCTGACGTTAGAAGACGAAACCGGCGTTTCCAACATCATCGTCTGGCGTAAAATCTATAAACAATTTCGACGCACGGTTATGGGGGGGCGATTGCTGCGAGTGACAGGGGTTCTGCAACGTGAGGGAATTGTTGTGCATCTAATTGCCCAGAAAATCGAAGACATGTCACATCGCCTAAGCGACCTTGGCCACCCTATGGATGACGCGATTGGCATTACGTTACCCCAAGCTGACGACGCTCCACGCCGCGCCCCCATCAAAGCCGCCCGCCACCCACGCGAACAAGCCAAAAGATTATTCCCGAGCCGGGATTTTCATTAACCAGCCTAGGGTGGGCAAGGCGATATTGCCAATGCTCGTCCCGAGACTGGTTAGCTCAGGACTGCACGCACAGCCAGACATTTTTCTGATTCCAAGATTATGCGTTTCAGCGCGCTATATTCGCGGGTTAACCATACGGATATTCCTCGCAAACGTTATCCGAGTGTCAGGAATAGGCGTCACGATCAGGCCTGAGGCGAAAAGATAACTTTGGCACGACCTTTTGCCTTGTTAATCTCGTCAACACCCATCAGACAAAAACCCGTTGATAATCCATCCGCAACCGCAGACGAACTGTCAATAACCGTTAGCGATTGCCGATGGGTTGCGGGCCGTCCGTTGCGTGGATCCAAAATATGGCTAACATTCTGGGTATTATCAAAAGTAGTGCCTAACGGGGCAGATGTTGCCATGCATGCATTTTGCAAATCAACGGATTCCCCATCGGCATCCCCAAGGGTAACGACCCAAGGCAATCCATTTGATGCGGTCCCAAGTGCCGAAATCTCGCCGGTATTTACCAATACATTTTCGATACCGTTTGCCCGAAATAACGCAGCAATTTTGTCGGTAATATAGCCCTGAGCAATTCCGTTTAGACTTAGTTTTGCGCCATCAGCCAACGTCACTTTTTCCACCGAGAATTGCAGTTTATCCCAACCTGTGGCTTCCAGAGCCTGCTCTATCTGGGCTTGATCAGGATAGTTCCGGTTCGCAATCAGGTCGGCGTATAACTCCCACAGCGTCTGAATTGTGGGATCAAAAGCGCCATTCGTGCGGGTGTTGATGGTGGCCGCGATTGACAAAAGCTCAATGAATTCAAAAGCGGGGGCGCTTATTGTGCCTGTTTGATTTAACTGCGACAGCAACGAGTTAGGTTGATAAAGGCTGAAAAGCAATTCCAGCCGCCGGATCTCTGACACTGCCATATTAATTAAATCTGCGGCGTCGGGATGGTCCAGAATTATTTGTGCATTGGCACCCAGCGCAATCCCGCGCCATTGGGTTGGTGCGGCAAATGCGGATTGGCCCATCATGGGCAGCGCCGCAGCGCCAGCCAAAATTGATATAAAACGACGACGGCTTGTCATTGGGAAACCTCCAAAGCATTAAGGTCAAATTCAACAGGGGAAAGAACAGTTTCCACAGGTATTTCATCAAGGCGCAATACGTTTCCGCCATGCATAAGGATAAATTCCTGCGCTTGTTCAACGGTGCCAAAAGGCACGATTTCGGGGGCACCCATGCCCCCAACAGCATCCGACGCGACAACATAAATGGCATCATTTGCGTTGATCCAGTTATCTTCGCCAGGCGTTGCCCAGCTTTCAGCAACGCCCATATCATTGACATAAAGCACAAGAATTTCCGCGCTTTGTTCCGGTGACATCAAATAGGCTAAGCCGTCGCGCACCTGACTAAACCAAAGTGGCGCAAGATATCCGTCAAGATGAATTTGCGCTTTAGGGCCTTGATGTTCAAGGATCACCATTTGGCAATAATGCCCTGCGGCCTCTGCCGTTAGGGCAACCGGATCAGGAAGGTTTTGCGCGGTTTCATCG
>CAZSSS010000304.1:2340-3024 GCA_964609255.1 uncultured Rhodobacterales bacterium | reverse complement strand
GGCTTTTTCAGCTGTTGTGCCACCACAAACCGCGCAGGAAATCAGCTCGCGCGCCTTAAGGCGGTCAAAATCGGAATTTGAGCCGAACCAGGACTCAAATTGATGGTTATTTATGCATTTAAGGCTAAACTTTATCATATTCGCGTCATAGTTTGAGGTTACCCCTAGATTTACACCTTAGTTAAGGGAAATATGCAATGGCCGGAATTTGGAAAACCTAGAATTGCACAATTTAATGAGGAAATTATGACAAAAGTATTTGTGGCCCTGTTTTTTATTGCTTCTTTCACATCGCAGGCCAAAGCCGACTATGTTCGCTGCACCGCAGATCAACGCGCTGATCTGGAAATTGCAGTATCAGGGGCGTTTGATGCGCTTTCGGCGGCCACCACTGCGGTTAATTCCAGCAATGGCGCGTATCAGCGCTGGTTCGGTATTTGGGACCCGGTGCGTGCCAAAAAGGTTCGGAACACAATTTCTGCCCTTAAAACCCACATTCGCACCAGCAAAATCACATATTTCTGCGCCCAAAACGGAGAGCAAAATTGCGATTCGTCAACTTATGCCAATGTGTTTCCCAGCGATCCTTCAACAATATATATCTGCCAGAACTATTTCAATCTGCCATTACTGAGAGATTCTGATTTTCAACAGGTGTTTGATTCGGGCACACAAGCCGGCACC
>CAZSSS010000304.1:0-2330 GCA_964609255.1 uncultured Rhodobacterales bacterium | reverse complement strand
ACCATGAAAGGTCCCATTATAACGTGGTCGGCAGCACCGATGATAATTGTTATAATCGTGGCGTGTGTTCTGATTATGCGCGCCGATTGCCGGGCCGCGCTGTTCAAAATGCCGATTCTTATCAGTATTTTTCTGAAGACGCCTTTTTGAAAAGCCGATGAATTAACGCCCGGATCTTAGCGGCTGGCGCGGCGATCGCGGCGGCTGCTCATGGGTTGGAAGGCGACCGATACATGGGTCTCGCAATAGGGTTTTCCGGGGTCAACCGGATGGCCGCAGAACCAGAATTCATCGGTGGCGGGATCACCGATCGGCCATTTACATGTGCGTTCAGTTAACTGCATCAGGGTCAGCTTACGGGCTTTTTCCTCAATTTTTTTGACATTTGCCAAGGCCTCAGCGCTGACCTCGTTGGCGGAACGTTGTGGCGGTAATGGCTTGCCTGCGGTGATAATCGGGCGCGGGCGCGGAATGGGCGGGTTGTTATTTGGCACCGGTGCGGCGGCCTGTTTTGGCTTTGCCGCCGCGGCGGTTTTCGCGACTTTGGGTTTGGCCGCTGCTTTGGTTGTCTTGGGCGTGGTGGTGGCCTTGGTTGAGGTGGTCGGGCGGTTGGACAGCCCCAAACGATGCACTTTGCCGATAACCGCATTGCGGGTCACGCCGCCCAGTTCGGTTGCGATCTGGCTGGCGCTTTTGCCTTCACCCCACATGGTTTTCAGGATATCAACACGATCATCTGTCCAAGCCATTTTATTCTCCGCCGGTTCAATTACTGGCCTTTATAATATTTGTGCAATGCGGGATATTCAAGGGCTGTGCGTGCAATAGATTTGGCCAATGTGTCGTTGTGTTGATTGACTCATCCCAAACATTCCTGCAAAAGCCAAAATATGCGCGACGATTGGCGATTTCAACTTGTTAAACAGGAGATTTAAACGTGATTAGCCCCGTATTACCAACATATGCGCGGGCACCGCTTTCTTTCAAGAAAGGTCAGGGCCCTTGGCTGGAAACATCGGACGGAACACGCTATCTCGACATGGGGGCCGGGATCGGCGTCTGTGCTTTGGGACATGCGCACCCGACCTTGATTGCGGCATTGGAAACCCAGGCGCGACGACTGTGGCACACGTCAAATCTGTATGAAATTCCCAATCAGGCTGGTTTGGCGGGAAAACTGGTTGAAAATACCTTTGCTGATACGGTGTTCATGACCAATTCGGGCACCGAGGCGGTTGAATGTGCTGTCAAAATGGTGCGCAAGCATTTCAGTCATGAGGGCACGCCGGAACGCGTGGAAATCATTACCTTTGAGGGCGCGTTTCACGGGCGTTCTTCGGCGGGGATTGCCGCCTCGGGCGGGGCTAAAATGGTTGATGGATTTGGGCCGGTATTGCCGGGTTTTGTGCAGGTGCCCTTTGATGATATTGAGGCCGTAAAGGCAGCAATAACCCCGCAAACCGCCGCGATCATGCTGGAACCTATTCAGGGCGAAGGCGGCATTCGCGTGATGCGCGGCTGTTTTATCAAAGACCTGAAAGCACTGGCGGATGAACACGGCTTGTTGCTGGTCTTTGATGAAATTCAATGCGGTATGGGCCGGACGGGGAAACTGTTTGCCCATGAATGGTTTGGTGTCACGCCCGACATTATGACCATCGCCAAGGGTATTGGCGGGGGGTTTCCGCTGGGGGCTTGCGTGGCGACTGAACGCGCGGCCTCGGGCATGGTGTCTGGCACGCACGGCTCCACCTATGGCGGCAATCCGCTGGCTTGTGCGGTGGGCTGCGCGGTGATGACCGAAATTTTGTCAGCGGGTTTTTTGGAAAATGTCAGCCGTCTCGCGGGGCATCTGCGCCAAGGGCTGGAAAGCCTTGCGGCAACGCATCCATTGGTGTTTACCGGCGTGCGCGGCGAAGGCTTGATGCTGGCGCTGCAATGCAAGGTTGCGAATTTGGACTTTGTTCAGGCGGGTTATGACGCCAAGGTTCTGGTGGTTCCAGCGGCGGATAACGTGGTGCGTTTATTGCCGCCGCTTAACATGGAAACCTTTGAAATTGATGATGCGCTGTGGCGGCTGGACGAAGCTGCCAGCGCGCTTGAGGCCACGTTGTGAATCATTTTCTGGACATCCACAAAACCGACGCCGCCGATTTGCGGGTGATGATTGATGAAGCCAAGCGCATCAAAACCGCCCGCGCAGGCCTGCCCAAAGGCACGCCGGACGCGGAACAGGTGCTCAAAAACCATATGGTGGCGCTGATCTTTGAAAAACCATCAACGCGCACGCGGATTTCGTTTGATGTTGGTGTGCGCCAGATGGGTGGTGA
>CAZSSS010000303.1:0-3041 GCA_964609255.1 uncultured Rhodobacterales bacterium | reverse complement strand
CTTCTCCGTCCAATCCATAGGCGAGCGATAATGCGTGCTCAGCAGCACAAACCGAATAACTTCACCCGGCACGCCTTGGTCCAGCAAATCCTTCACCGTAAAGAAATTGCCCAGACTTTTGGACATCTTCTTGCCCTCTACCTGCAACATTTCGTTATGCAGCCAGAAATTTGCGAACCCGCCTGATGGGTTGGCGCAGCAGCTTTGCGCGATCTCGTTTTCATGATGGGGGAATTGCAAATCCAAGCCTCCGCCGTGGATGTCAAAGCTTTCGCCCAGCAAATCCAGCGCCATCGCGGAACACTCAATATGCCAACCCGGGCGGCCAAACCCCCACGGGCTGTCCCAGCCCGGTTGATCACCACTTGAGGGTTTCCACAGCACAAAATCCATCGGGTCATGCTTATAATGCGCAATTTCAACCCGCTCACCGGCGCGCATATCGGCCAGCTTTCGACCCGACAAAGCACCGTAAGCATCATACGAATTGACATCAAACAACACATGGCCCTCGGCGGCATAGGCGTGGCCTTTTTCAATCAGCTCGGTGATCATCATCACCATTTGCGCAATATATTCCGTTGCCCGAGGTTCATGCACCGGTCGCAACGCGCCTAGCGCGTCCATATCCTCGTGATACCATTTGATGGTTTCATTGGTGATGTCGCGAATATCCCGGCCTGTTTCAGCAGCCTTGGCGTTGATTTTATCGTCAACATCGGTGAAATTACGCACGTAATTCACGTTATAATGCCCGTATTTATGCCGCAACAGCCGGAACAGCACGTCAAAAACCACAACAGGCCGCGCGTTGCCCAAATGCGACCGATCATACACCGTTGGCCCGCAGACATACATCCGCACATTATCGGCATCAATGGGCACAAATTCTTCTTTGCGGCGGGTTTTGGTGTTATATAATTTGATTTCAGTCATCGGTTTTCCAAACGCAGGTTTCCCGCGACAGGCCTAGCATTTCATCAAAAATTTGGAAACAAAAAGAACCCGCCGCGGACAAAATGTCAGCAGATAATGCAAAATTCGCAGATACAAATTAGGTTTCTCATGCGGCAGCTATGACATAGGGGGGTGTGAAATACAAGCAAAGACAATCTATTATTATATAGTTTACACCAACCACAAACTGTCGCTCGGTTTGTTTTGCTTTGGCACCAGATGGCGCGGTGCTTGGTTCAAAGCCATAATCACCAAAATAATCTGGCAAATATATGTTGCAACTCACCCGCTATATAACCTATACGTTAATTAACAACATTGCTAATCAAGGTTACACATGACACATCTTCCAGCAACTTTTGCGGCTCTTGGCGACGTCACACGTTTCGCCATCGTTGAGCGATTGCTCTCTGAGGGCGAGTTATCCGCTGGAGATCTGCAAAATATCGGGGGAATTTCCGCGCCCGCAATATCGCGGCATCTCAAAGTCTTGCGAAATGCCAACCTGATCGACCAACGCATTGATAAACAACGCAGAATGTATTCTGTATGCCCGAATTCAGTCAAAGAGATTAACGATTGGGCCATCAGCTATCGCAGCTTTTGGCACGGCAGCCTTGAACGTCTCAACGCGGCAATAATGAAATCCGAGGGCAGCTGATGGCCACCTTGACCATGGAGCGCCATTTTGCCGCCTCACCAGCCAAAGTGTTCGAATTTATCACAAAATCCGGCAATTTGTTGCAATGGTGGGGGCCTGAGGGCACCGAAATTCGTGACCATAACCTGGATTTCTCACGCCTTGGCCCGTGGAATGCCACGATGATCGGCCCACAGGGCCACGGCGCAACCGTCGGCGGCGAAGTCATTGCCATTGACCCGCCAAATTACGTCGAACTCACGCTTAGCTTTGCCATGGATGATGGCCAGCGCGGCCCGGAATCGGTTATCCGGTTTGAGTGCAAAAATAATGACGGAGCAACACAATTTATCTTGACCCAAACCGGCCTTGATCCGGCTCATATTGAGGACATGCGAACAAAAGGCTGGAACGCCGCATTCGTGCGACTCGAAAATCTTATTACCACCAACTGAAAAGGAAAGACCAAAATGGCACAATATATTATCATCTATCTTGGCAGTGACACGCCCCCACCTGCTGATTTTGACCCGCAGGCCAGCAAAGCAAAATGGGGCCAGTGGCTGCAAGGTCTTGGTGACGCAGTGGTCAACCGCGGCACCCCGATGATGCACAGCAAAATCGTCTCTCCGGACGAGGTTGCGGATGCAGGCAAAAAAGGCAGCACCGGTTTCACAATTGTTGAGGCCGACAGCATGGACGCCGCCACAGAAATGGCCAAAGGCTGCCCTTACCTTGAAATGGGCAATCTGGAAGTGGCGGAATTAATGCAAATGGGCTGAATAATGCTCGGGTCAGTGCCACATTGACCCGAGTTTTCGCGCATATTGGCCAGAATGCTATTTGACAATAATTTTGTTTGCTATCTTATCGGGGTGAAACTTTTTTCTGAACCGCATGAGTCTTTTCTATGTCCAATATATTCCACCGCAACAGCCAATCCACCCCGCCAACCGTCAGCCACGCTGAGGGTGTTTATTTTTATGACAAAGCCGGAAAACAGTATTTTGACGGATCGGGCGGGGCCGCGGTTTCCTGTTTGGGGCATGGAGATGCCAAGGTAACCCAAGCCATCAAAGACCAGCTTGATAAAGTTGCCTTTGCCCATACCGGGTTTTTCACATCGGACCCCGCCGAAGCACTGGCGACGAAGCTGATTAAATACGCCCCGGCAGGGCTTGACCGGGTTTATATCGTGTCCAGCGGATCAGAGGCCATGGAGGCCGCATTAAAACTGGCGCGGCAATATTTTCTGGAAATCGGTGAGCCGTCGCGCCACAAAGTTATCGCGCGCCGCCAAAGCTATCACGGGAATACGCTGGGCGCTTTGGCAGCCGGTGGCAATATGTGGCGGCGCAAACCCTTTGCACCTTTGATGATAGAAACCAGCCATATCGCGCCCTGTTATGAATACCGTGACTGCGCCGACGGCGCAACGCCGAAA
>CAZSSS010000302.1:0-3041 GCA_964609255.1 uncultured Rhodobacterales bacterium | reverse complement strand
AGGGGGCCTCTTGATCCACAATCAAGCGCTCTAACCTACTGAGCTACGCCGGCACCGTGCGCGTCAACTACATCCGTGTGGCATTGATTGCAAGCCCAGAATTTGGGCAGCGTATTGCAAAATTGCCATGAGCATATTAGCAGGGTCGTTAGTCAAAGGATTTTATAATGAGCATCAATAACCAAAGCGAAATCGCCGCAAACCTTCAGATTGGTCCTACCGATCAAGGTATGGTCCGCCTTTATGTTGAAACGCCAACCGTCCAGTTGCCTCTTGATTTTGATCCCGACGAAGCTGTCGAAATTGCCGAAGAATTGTTGGCCGCGGCGGGCAAGGCACGCCATATCCAGCCCAAGGATTAAGCCTGCTTTCTGGCAACATTCCAGCCGGTTTTACATTCAGATCCAGATTTCAGACTTGGGGGGGGTGCAAATCAAATCATGGCTCCGCAACGGGTGAGACGTTTCGGGCGCTGTCAACGGCCTTTGGGTCAATTTCCCCGTTTAATACAGGAATATTATGGGAAGGCCGCGCCAGCCCGTGATCGATTAAATCCAATTCCTGCAAGCGCAATAAATATCGATTTTGCAACGCCGTTTCGGAATAAAAATCATGCATCAAAGCCTGCCCAACTGCCGCCCGGCTTTGGGCGCCCGTAAGGTCATCCGCAACGTCGCGCATCGCTTGGCTTAGTGCTGTTTGATCAATTTCCGCCCATAAAGCCCCCTGCATCGGAAATATAGATTCAGAGTTTTCAACCGGCCGCAATTTATAAGCCACTGGAAATGCGGTTTGACTATTGCAAAAATCCTGTGTGCCTGAATAATCAGTTGCGATGACGGGTTTGCCATATTTCAAAGCATAGGCGGGGAAATAACCAAACCCCTCAGCCCGATGCGAGGAAACGATACAATTGGCTGTATTTATCAACGCCATTAAGTCGGGAAAGGGCAGGAACCGCTGATCAATAACAATGCGCGGATCACGGCTGGCGATCCGAGATATTTTTGCCATCTGCCCCTTGGAATCCCCCCAATGACCGCTTGGCGGCGGGGTGGTTTTAAGGATAAACCTAACGGTGTTGTCGTTTGGGAACGCATTTTGAAACGCGCGGATCGCCGCAAGCGGGTTTTTTCTGGATACCGAGGAATTCATATCAAAACACAAAAGAAAAACGGTTTGCTTTTGATCAAACCCGTAAAATGATCGATCCGATGCTGACACTTTTGGCAGATCAAACCCTTTTCCGATCATTGTTATTTGGCGGTCATATGCGTTGCTATAAATTTCTTGCACAAATTTTGACGGCACCCAAATTTCGTCAAGCAGTTGGTTTGTCAATCGGTGCACCTTGGGCAATTCATCCATTTCCCACAGCAAAAATCCGATATGAAATGCACCAGTTTTGTTGTTTCGCATCATCTGAGCCGGAATTTCGTCAGCGTTCACATGATGCAAAAATACCGGCCGGTTTGTTTTAAATTCACCCAGTGCTTTGGTGCTCATCTTTTGATTTCGGCCAAGTCCGGTATCGCGCGATTCCGTGCCGGTAACGTGGATAATCGCGTCGTCTTTTGTTTCTGTTATGCTGGAAAATGCCCCAAGCAAAGGATATCCGGCATTGGAAAGCGCCAAAAACCAGCTGGCCAATTCAGCGGATTTCCACGGCACTGATAAACATTCTCGGGTTTTGCCGGGCGCATGGCTTAGCACCGCTGCCAGCAATTCAAACCGTGATAGATTGCCCGCCAATCCGCCAACCGGCGCAGAGAAATATGCCTGCAAGCTTTTGCCCATAAAACCCTCTGGCATATTAAAACGGCTATGCTCAGTAATGATTTGAAACGCCAACGCAATGCGCCCGTCATTGGTTTCCAATTGGTGACCAGCATATCGTTTCGGGTAACACCGGAACAGCGACAAAAAATATACAGGCAGGATGATGTCTTTTGTATCGGGTTGGCGCAAGGCCTCAACCCCGATCAAACTGGCGCGCAATTTGCAATCGGCACGAAATTGGTTAATTATTTCAGGCAACAAAGGCAGCGGGTAATTCAGCACGCGGGGTGCTTCCAGCATATACCACCGCAGATAATTCAGCCGCCCTTCCCTGTTTTTCAGGTTAATCCGCATGTCATTTTTGAATTTATGATGTAAATGCACCATAAATTCCGATAATGGCACGTCGTTATCCTGATCCAAAATTTTGTCGTTTATTGCGCCTGAATAATGGCTTGTTATGGGGTGCGAAAAGGGCGTTTGCCGTGTTGCCAGACAATTCACAACCAGTTGCAGCGATTTTAGCTCTGTATAAATCGGGTCATTTTTGGACAGGTCATTGACAGCATGGCGCATCCATGCCGGTGTCAAAAGAATATTTCCAGCCTGTTTTGCAACGGAAAAAACGGTTTCTTCGGCGAATGCGGCTGATGGAGGGCAGGACGGCGCGTTCAATATTTTGCCCGCCAGCACCGCGCCCCTGCCTTTTTTCAAAACAATGCGAACAGAACGCGGCCGCAAGGCCCGTGCGGCGATTATTATCAGCACGCACATAACCTTTGCTATTGAAATAGTGGGGGCCGGAAAAGCAAGCACAACTTTGGGCTTGAAAAACGCAATTTTAAAGAGGAATTTCAGCCTTCTGAATTCCTCAACCCGGCGATTTTTCCATTTTCTTGGCGGGGCATTATCAAACCCCAAAGCTTGCGGATAAAGCACGGCCAAGTCGTGATTTTCGGCGATAATACCTGCCAGTATTGGGTCAAATCGTTTTTTGGGGCCGAACACCAAGGAGTGCTGGCAATAGGCGGGCAGTATGCCAGACACGGTTTGAACATTAAGCCCTGCCTTAACCAACTCATGCAGCAGCGCCGCTGATTGTCGCGCAACTGTTTTTTGACAAGGCGGGAATGGCGCAATAAGTAAAACATTTTTTGGTATTTCTCTAAAAATCACCACGCTTGCCTCAAATTATTCTTAAATATTCTTAACGATACACTAGTTAACGTCAGCTTAATTATTTACCCCTTTCACCACAGAAG
>CAZSSS010000301.1:0-3057 GCA_964609255.1 uncultured Rhodobacterales bacterium | reverse complement strand
AATTGATTTTGCAAGGCAAACGCTTTGGCTTTAGCCTCGAAGAAATCCGCCAGCTTTTGAATCTTTATCATATCGGTGACCAGCAAACCACGCAGCTTACAAAAACCTATGAATTGGCGCTGGAACACCTTGCCACCATGGAAGCCCAGCGAGACGAGCTGGACAACGCCATTGAAGACCTTAAAGAACAGCTCCGATGGGGCGAAAAAATATTGCAAGAACGCGGCGTAAAAGCCGCCGCTGAATAGGAAAACACCATGGCCATTTATACCCCGCCCCTCAAAGATATGGAATTCATTCTGCACGATGTGTTGAAAATCCATCAAAGCGACATTCCGGGCTATAGCGACCTTGATCGCGATTATTCCGGGGCCATACTTGAGGAAGCCGGCAAAATCGCGCGCGATGTTTTATTGCCGCTAAACGCGGTTGGCGATGCTGAGGGCTGCACTTTGGAAAACGGCGTGGTGCGCACCCCGACCGGCTTTAAGGAAGCTTTTCAAACCATGCGCGATGCTGAATGGACGGGCCTTGGCTGTGACCCTGAATATGGCGGCCAAGGCATGCCATACCTGATGCATACGGCGGTTGGCGAAATGTTTGTCTCAAGCAATATGTCGTTCAACATGTATCAAGGCCTGACCCTTGGCGCTTATGAAGCCATCCACGCCCATGCCTCGGACGCGCTAAAGCAAAAATTCCTGCCCAAAATGGTGACCTGTGAATGGACAGGCACCATGAACCTGACCGAACCCCATTGCGGCACCGATCTGGGGTTGTTGCGCAGCAAGGCAGAACCATCGGATGATGGTTCCTTTAGCATCACCGGCCAAAAGATATTTATCTCGGCTGGTGAACATGACATGGCCGAAAACATCATCCATCTGGTGCTGGCCAAAATTCCGGGTGGCCCGGCTGGCGTCAAAGGCATTTCCCTGTTTATCGTGCCAAAATTTCTGGTGAAGGACGATGGTTCCTTGGGCGCGCGCAACGGTGTTTCTTGTGGCAATCTTGAGGAAAAGATGGGCATTCACGGTAATTCCACCTGTGCAATGAATTTTGACAACGCAACCGGATATCTGGTTGGCGAGGAACACAAAGGTCTGCACGCCATGTTCACCATGATGAACGCCGCGCGGCTTGGCGTGGGGTTGCAAGGGCTGGCGCAGGCCTCGGTTGCCTATCAAAACGCGGCTGAATACGCCCGTGATCGCTTGCAGGGTCGCGCCGTGACCGGCACCAAAAACCCCGACGGCCCTGCTGATCCGCTGATCGTCCACCCCGATGTGCGCCGCATGTTAATGGACCAAAAAGCCTTTGTTGAGGGGGGCCGCGCGTTTCTTTTATGGGGCGCCATGATGTTGGACGAGGGTGATCTGAACGGCAACAAAGACGCTGAGGGTATTCTTTCCCTGATGACCCCTGTTATCAAAGGGTTCCTGACCGATAAGGGTTTTGAATGCACCGTGCAGGCCCAGCAGGTTTTTGGCGGCCATGGCTATATTGAGGAACAAGGCATGTCGCAATATGTGCGAGATGCCCGTATCGCCATGATCTATGAGGGCGCAAACGGCGTGCAGGCGCTGGACCTTGTGGGCCGAAAACTGGCCAGCGATGGCGGCAAACATGTGATGGCGTTTTTTGACATTGTGAAATCCTTTATCAAGGATAACGAGGCTGACGCGGCGTTGAAATCAGATTTCCTCGATCCGCTGAAATCCGCCAGCAAAGATATGCAAGCAGCGGCGATGTATTTTATGCAAAACGGTATGAAATACCCCGATGCCGCGCTGGCTGGTTCCACCGATTTTATGCATCTGTTCGGGCATGTTTGTTTGGGCCTGATGTGGGCGCGGATGGCAAAAGCCTCGGCTATGGCGCTGGCCAATGGCGCATCCGACCCGGAATTCCACGAGACCAAGCTGGCCACGGGCCGCTATTACATGGCGCGCCTATTGCCCGAAACAGCGTTGCGTTTGGCGCGGATCACCACCGGTGCTACGCCCGTTATGGCGCTTGCGGCTGAAAATTTCTAAGGGTTCGCGAATGACATTTTCAAATCTTCCCTCGGACTGGATGACCGACGAACATAAAATGGTCGATGAAATGACCTTTCAGTTCATCACCGAAAAATGGCATCCAAAATTCGACAAATGGCGCAAGCAAGGGATGATGGACCGCGACGCATGGCTTGAGGCGGGCGAAATGGGCTTGCTTTGCGCCTCCATCCCCGAGGAATACGGCGGCGCGGGTGGTGATTTTGGCTTTGACGCGGCGATTTATATGGCGGCGGGGCGGGCAAATTATGCCAGTTGGGGCAACGGCATCCATTCGGGCATCGTGGCGCATTACATTCTGGCCTATGGCACCGAGGATCAAAAACACCGCTGGCTGCCCAAAATGGCCACCGGCGAGCTGGTGGCCGCGCTGGCCATGACCGAACCTTCCTGCGGGTCCGATTTGCAAAACCTCAAAACCCGCGCCATCAAGGACGGCAATTCTTATGTGATGAATGGCGCAAAAACATTTATCACCAATGGCCAAGTGGCTGATTTGGTTCTTGTGGCCTGCAAAACCGACCCTGCGGAGAAATCCAAAGGCGTGTCACTGATGATGGTTGAGGCAAAGGACGCAGAGGGAAAGGGGTTTTCCCGTGGGCGAAATCTCGACAAAATTGGCCTTAAAATGGCTGATACGTCGGAATTGTTCTTTGAGGACCTCAGAATTCAGCCCGATAACCTGCTGGGCAGCGAGGAAGGCCAAGGCTTTTATCAAATGATGCAGCAATTGCCCCAGGAACGCCTGATTATCGGTTGCGGCGCGGTTGGTGCCATGGAAGCCGCTGTCAGCCAAACGATTGAGTATTGCCAAACCCGTGAGGCATTCGGCGGCCCCCTCACCCAATTTCAAAACACCCGATTTAAGCTGGCGGAATGCAAAACCAACACAGTTGTGGCGCGCTGTTTTCTGGACAGTTGTATCGCGGCGTTACTGGCGGGTAACCTTGATGTCGAAACGGCGGCGATGAACAAATACTGGCTGACGGATCTGCAAGGC
>CAZSSS010000300.1:0-3065 GCA_964609255.1 uncultured Rhodobacterales bacterium | reverse complement strand
AATCCTGTGGAACGACGCCGAAAAAATGCGTGAGACCGCTGAGGCCCTGCGACTGACCGACCAAGATCTGAAACAGCTTGACTTGCCGGATGTTATCATCCCCGAACCCAACGGCGGCGCGCAACGCCACCGCGAAGAAACCATCAAAGCCGTGGGCGTTGCCATTGAAGATATGTTAAAAAGCCTTGAAAAGAAGTCCGCGAAAAAACTGGTCGCGGATCGTCGCAAACGGTTTTTGGAACTGGGCAAAAAATCACTGGCTGCGTGAGTCAAGGGAACTTAAAACCCGCCTCGGCCATCAGGCGATCTGAATTTGTCTCAATCACATCTTCAAGCCGTTCCATGAATTCTTTGACAGGCAGGCCCGCCGGGATCGGTTCCAGAAACTCAATCACCGCCACGCCGGGTTTGCGATGCCAACTGCGCCGCGCCCAAAACACTCCGGTATTGGTCGCCACCGGATAACACGGATTGCCATATTGCTCATACAAAACCCCCGCGCCAACCTTATAGCGGCTTTTGACCCCCGGCAAAACCCGCGTGCCTTGCGGAAAAATGGTTAATTGCCCCGGCTCGGTTTCCTGTGCGATTTTTACATTATTAACCATCTGCTTCATCGCAGAGCCTTTTTTGCCCCGCGACACAGGTGCCGCGCCGGTGCGCAGGGCATAAATGCCAATAACCGGTGCCCATTTCAGCTCATTCTTCATAATTAATTTGGCGCGCGGCAAGGCGTAATGCACCATAAGAATATCCAAAAATGACATATGTTTTGAACAGACAATAACGGGCCCGGTTGGCACGGTTCCGCGAAATTCCACCCGCAATCCGCATAACACTTTCAAATACCAAAAGATGATCCGGCTATAGGTTTTCATCACCCAATAAGCACCGCTGCGCGACCAAATGGCGGCGGGGGAAAGCAATATACCAACAACCAGCATGGTTGTATAAAGCAAAAAGTCAAAGATCAACGAGCGGATTAAAAGCATATTTTTTCCCTTCAGGCCGCGCGCCGCAAATGCCGCGCTGCGGCGATTTGGGTGGCAACCAGTGCTGTCAGACCGGCCAGAACCGGCACAAAGATTGGCAACAACCAGTGCCAGCCAACAAAAGACAGCGTTGTCAGCACATCATTTGAATTTTGTGCCGCCGGATAAGGCAGCATCAAGAGCATGGCCAATGCCGCGCCGATAATCGCCCCCGCCAGCGTGCGAAACATAATGCGCCGCACAAATGCGCGGGCAATATACCCGTCAGTTGCACCAATAAGACGCAATGTTTTGATGATCGACGCGCTGGAGGCCAGCGCCGCATTGGCGGCAAGCGTCACAATAATGGCAGTGGTCAAAGCCACCAGCATCAACGAGGCCGCTGCCATAACACGCAATTTCCCCGCCGCGCGACGCAGGGGTTGGCGCCATTTGCTGTGATCATCAAACCGCGCGCCCGGTGCCTCAGCGGCCAAACGCAATGTTAAGTTGGCAATATCAGGGCCCTCGCCGGAAATCGTTATCTCGATCAGTTTTGGCAAGGGTAAATTGTCAATCGGCAAATCTTCGCCGAGCCATGGTTCCAGCAATGCCGCCTGCGCCTGATTGTCCAGAATCTCGGCTGATGCAATGCCGGGCGTGGTGCGCAGCGCGCTTAACGCGGCCTGCGCCTGTTGGTCAATTTCCGCGCCGGGCGCAACAATTCGAACCGTCGCGGTTTGCGCCAGATCAAGCGACCAACTGTCAGCAATGCGGCCCACCGCCAACGCCAGCGCCAGCGCAAAAACCGCAATAAATGCCATCGCCAACGCCGCCAAAAAGGTCAGCCAAGCCGAATTGCCATGCGGCGGCACGATACGATCAGACGCCCGGCTGCCAAACATGAATTTCAATACCCGGCTCATTACAATTCAGCCCCCGCAAGCTGCATCTGGCCATTTTTCAACCGCAGAACCCGCGCCGAAACCTGACCTTTTGCCGCCCGTATCAGGCTAAGATCATGGGTTGCCAAAAGGATGGTTTTCCCCATTTTATTCAACTCAATCAACAAGGTAAGAAGGCGTTGCGCCATCTCCCAATCAACATTTCCGGTGGGTTCATCAGCAATGATCATATCAGGTGACATGATCACAGCGCGCGCCAAAGCAAGGCGCTGGCGTTCACCGCCCGACAACTGATCGGGATAGGCTTTTGCGCGGTGGTTCATGCCCACCCAATTCAAAAGATCCTCCAGATTATCCACATTATCGGACACAGAGCGCCCAGAAACATTCAACGGCAGGGCAATATTTTCCTGCACTGTCAGATGGTCAAGAAACTGGCAATCCTGATGCACAACGCCGATTTTTCGCCGCATATTTGACACCTGATTTCGCGGCAATTGCGAAATATCCTGACCAAATACCGAAATTTTTCCGCTTTGCGGCCGCAGCGCCAGATAACACATTTTCAAAAAAGTTGTTTTGCCCGCGCCGGATGGACCCGTCAAAAAATGGAACGACCCCGCCGGTAATTCCTGCGTTACATCACGCAATATTGGCTCTGATCCATAGCCAAAACCGGCATTAACAAGCGAGATCACAAATTTCTCCATCCGAATTTGCGTGACAATCTCACGTCAAGGCGGCAATCTCAACCCCACGATGTTAACAGCGGTGTTTGGGGTATCAAACAAAGCCAAAGCAAAGTATATTCGAGGAAAATCAGCCGGAAACGGGTTGAATGACAGGAAAAAACATGCGCATAACATGCCCCAATTGCCAAGCAACATATGACGTAAGCGCGTCTGCAATCCCCCCCGAAGGCCGTGAAGTCGAATGCAGCGCGTGCATGAAACGATGGACACAAATCCCCGACGGGGCCGCGCCAATGGTCGATATTCCCGAGGCAGAAACCGGTTTTGCAGACGAAAAAACAGTCGTGCACGAATTTAAACCTAAAGTTCCAGAAACCGAGGATGAAGCTGATTCGGAGCCAGAGCCGAAGGCGGCAATAGAAAATGTCGAATCGCCTGAAGTTGAGCCAGAGCCAGAGCCAGAGCCAGAGCCAGAGCCAGAGCCAGAGCCAGAGCCA
>CAZSSS010000299.1:0-3069 GCA_964609255.1 uncultured Rhodobacterales bacterium | reverse complement strand
TGGTTATTCTTGCGAAAACAGTAGCAGCCGGAAGGAAACCCAATGCCCGCACCTCCATTGTCGGTCCAGAACACCGCCAAACCTGCCGAATCTACGGATAATTTTACCGCGATCCTGTGGATTCTGTTTTCTGTTGTGGCCTCCAGTGCCATGACGATTGGCGTGCGCGATATTTCTTCACAGCTTGATAGCTCAGTGATCGTTTTTCTGCGCGCCGGAGTGTCCGCCGGTTTGATTGCCATTGCCCTGTTTATTTTTGCAAAACTCCGGCGGCAAATGAAATTCAGCCGGCCGTGGCTGCATCTTGTTCGTGGCACACTGGTTGCCTTTTCGACCCAGCTTGGGTTTTACTCGATCAGTAATCTGCCGCTTTCGACGGTGACGGTGCTGTTTTTTCTTGCCCCTATTTGGGCGACATTGCTGGCCATTCCCATTCACGGCGAAAAAGTAGGGCCGCGCAGAATTGCCGCAATAGCCGTTGGATTTATCGGTGCGGTTATTATCTTGCGGCCCGGATTTGGCACGCTGCATCCCGCCATGCTGCCCGCCATGGGCAGCACGATCTTGTTTGCGCTGGCGCTGAATATGTCACGCGGTTTGGCACGGGCTGATGGGGCGCTCTCAACGTTTTTTTCCTCTGTGGTGATTACGGTTGTGGTGATGATACCCTTTGCCCTGCCGGTTTTTAATACGCCGCATAACGCGCGGGCGTGGATCGCCGGGGCTGTGATTGTCGTGGCAGGGGCGGCGCGGGGCTATGCGGATATCGAAGCCTATCGGCTGGGAGAGGCCAGTATTCTGGCCCCGATCACCTATTTGCGGTTGGTTTTTGTCGCAGGGGCGGCCTATTTTCTGTATGCAGAAATACCGGATTTACCGACAATTATTGGCGCGGCAATCATTATCAGTTCAACGCTGTATATCGCCCGACGTGAAACCAAATTGCGGCGCAAGCGACTGAAATCAAAATGATTTACGCGCATTCAGGGCAGCGGTGATTGTGCCGTCATCCAGATAATCCAGTTCCCCGCCAATCGGCACGCCCTGCGCAAGTGACGTTATGGCAACGCCGTGCCCGTCAATTTGATCAGCAATATAATGGGCTGTGGTTTGGCCATCAATGGTGGCGTTTAGCGCAAGGATTACCTCGGTAATACCTTCGGCGCTGACCCGATGCGCAAGCGCCGGAATGCGCAATTCTTCCGGGGTTATGCCATCCAGCGCTGACAGCACCCCGCCCAGCACAAAATATCGGCCGCGAAACACCAATGCACGTTCCATCGCCCACAAATCAGCGACATTTTCCACAATGCACAGCACGGATTGATCGCGTTTCGGGTTGGTGCATATTTCGCAAATATCAGCCGAAGTGATATTGCTGCACAGGCTGCATTCACCCACATTCTGCACCACATCCGCCATGGCCCGCGCCAAGGGTTCCATTATCATGGTTTTTTTGCGGATCATCGTCAAAACAGCCCGCCGCGCCGAACGAGGCCCAAGCCCCGGAAGCCGCGCCATCATATCAATCAGCCGTTCAACCTCGGGCCCGCCGGACATATCAGAACGGTAATTTCATACCTTCGGGCAGGTTCAGCCCTTCGGTAATTTTACCCATCTCAGCGGCCGCAGCTTCCGACGCCTTGGCTTGCGCGTCTTTAACAGCAGCCAAGATCAGATCTTCGACCACTTCACGATCGTCAGGGTTAAACAGGCTGGGATCAATCGACAGAGATTTCAGCTCACCCTTGCCATTGGCAGTGGCCGTGATCATGCCTGCACCAGCTTCGCCCGTGACCATTGTTTCCGCAATTTTATCCTGAACGCCAGCCATATCAGCCTGCATTTTCTGTGCATGTTTCATCATTTTGGCCATATCGCCAATTTGACCTAATCCCTTTAGCATCATAATGCCCTTTTTGATTTGTTCCCCAAAACAATAGACATGCCAGAGCCGAAATTCAATGCAGCAATCGTATTGGCCTTCGTCAAATTTCCAGCTTGCCACGGGTTTCTCGCGCCGCTATATCAACCCAATCACTAGGTCGGCGAGTTGGCGGAGTGGTGACGCAGCGGATTGCAAATCCGTGTACACGAGTTCGAATCTCGTACTCGCCTCCATTTACTTTCAATCACTTAGATCACTCCTTCCCATGTTTGGGCCCCACCGTTTACAGGGGCGTTTACATTTTCATATTTTCAGACCGCGATTTGGCCTGATTGAGTTTACGCAAAACAGTATCACTTTCGTCCGGGCTGACCTGCGCATAGTGTTCGATCACTTGCGCGGCATATCGAACAGACCACCCCATCAGGACAGCGATTTGGCGTAAAGACAGATCCGCATTCAGCAAACGTGTCGTAGCCGTGCCGCGCGTGTCCGACAAAGTTTTCTCGCGCCCATCGATCCATGGCGGGATTTGTGCCTCTCGCCGCCATTTGGTGATCTGGTTCGATGCCCAGCGAGCCGAAAGTGGCTGTCCACGCTCTGAGACCAGCAAAGTTTCCTGCCCACCCCCCGTTTCTGCGATCAGCTTTTCAAGGGGCTCCGATGCAGGGATGTATGCAATTTGACCACGTTTGCTTGTGCGAAACCGTAGGCGTTTTCCGTGGGGCGTATCCTCAAAATGATCAAGTCTCACCTGCACAAGATCGGCTGCCCTCAATCCAGTTTCGCAACCCGCCGTCAAGATTCGTTGCACCCAATCCGGCGCATGCCTATTAAATTGATCAATATCGCCACGCGTCCAGATGATCTCTGTACGGTTGGACTGATAGAGCTTCTTGAGCTTGTGGCAGTGGTGCTCTTTCAGCTTTCCCTCTTCGACCGCCCAGTTCAGCAGGCGAGTCGCATGGGTTCCTGCCATATCGTGCTGTTTTGGGGAATGAAGCCATTTCTTGCGCCAGTTATTCACTTCACCACGGGATGCGCGTTCTTCAAACATTGCCACGGGATCGGCCGCAAACTCTTCTCGAAATAGCTCCAACCATTTACGAATATCAGCTTTAGACCGCTCAGCCTTCGGCAATGACGCACTGGAGAGAAAATCATCAACCAGCTGAGTGGTG
>CAZSSS010000298.1:0-3077 GCA_964609255.1 uncultured Rhodobacterales bacterium | reverse complement strand
ATATTCCTGAGTCAGCGACACAGGTTCATAAACGCAGCGTTTTTCAACCTCGTCATAGCGCATTTCGACATAACCCGTGGTCGGGAAATCTTTGCGCAAGGGGTGGCCGGTAAAACCGTAATCGGTCAGCAATCGGCGCAGATCAGGGTGGCCGGAAAACCGAACGCCATACATATCGAATACTTCGCGCTCAAACCAATTGGCTGAGGGGTGAATTTCGGTAATGCTTGGCGCGTTTTCGCCGTCAGACAAATCCGCCTTAATGCGGATACGCTGGTTCAAGACCATCGACAGGAAATGGTAAACCAACTCGAACCGCTTTTCGCGCTCGGGGTAATCCACCGCTGTAATATCGATCATCTGGGTAAACTGGCAGGACGCATTGGTGCGCAGAAATTCCACAAAATTGGGAATGCTGGCGGGAACAATCCAAACCGTCAACTTCCCGTTTACCTCCTCAAGCCGCCGCACCGCGTTGTATTGTTTGGCCTTGATTATACCGCCAAGTTCGTAAAGCGCATCTGACATTTCAAATCACCTTGCAATCGTGCCGGTCCGGCGGATTTTCCGCTGGAGCTGTAAAATTCCGTAAAGCAGCGCCTCGGCTGTCGGCGGGCAGCCCGGGACATAAACGTCAACCGGCACAATCCGGTCACAGCCGCGCACCACGGAATAAGAATAATGGTAATACCCGCCGCCATTGGCACAAGACCCCATTGAAATCACGTAACGCGGTTCCGGCATCTGGTCATAAACCTTGCGCAGCGCAGGCGCCATTTTATTGGTCAGCGTGCCGGCCACGATCATCAAATCGGATTGACGCGGAGAGGCGCGCGGCGCGGTGCCGAACCGCTCAAGATCATAGCGCGGCATGGAGGTGTGGATCATCTCTACGGCGCAACAGGCCAAGCCGAATGTCATCCAGTGCAATGATCCGGTGCGCGCCCAGTTAATAATGTCTTCGGTTGTGGTCAGCAAAAAGCCCTTATCGGCCAATTCGTCATTTAACTGGCTGGTCGCGACCTCTTTGTCCGCGCCCGCCACGTTCAACCCGGTTGCTACGCCCATTCCAAGGCTCCTTTTTTCCATTCATACGCAAACCCAACGGTCAGCACCCCAAGAAACACCATCATTGACCAAAACCCGAACAGCCCGACATGTTGAAACGCCACCGCCCAAGGGAACAAAAACGCCACTTCGAGATCAAAAATAATGAACAGGATGGCAACCAGATAAAACCGCACATCGAATTTCATCCGCGCATCATCAAACGCATTAAACCCGCACTCATAAGCCGAAAGTTTTTCAGGGTCCGGGTTGCGCACCGCGATCACCACCGCTGACAGCGTTAATATAATCGCCAAAACGACCGCCAAACCAAAGAAAATAGCAATAGGGAGGTATTCGCGAAGCAGGTCTTCCAAAATATCAGTCCTTCACAGTTTGCAGCAACTTCTGCACCACATCAGAGTCGCCACGGGTTTACTCCCCGTGCATGGGCAGGTCAACAGAACAAGCGTAAAAACGCATACATTCAATAACCGAAATTTGCGTTAATGGCTCAGGGCTTCGCAAGCGCGAGCCGAATCCCCAGTGCGATAAACACCGCGCCAAGCGTGCGGTCCATCCATTGCCCTATTTTGGGGCTGTTACGCAGCTTTCCGGTTATTCTATCGCCAAGCAAAACCAAAGGTGGTTCAATTGTTGCCGCAACCGCAATAACCAGCGCCCCGTGCAAAAACAATTGCGCCCAGACAGGCCCCGCGCCCTCAACAACAAATTGCGGCAAAAACGCCAGAAAAAAGATCGCGACTTTGGGGTTTAGCAACCCCACCAGCGCGCCTTGCTTATAGATATGGGGAAAATTGGTGCTATCGCCTGTTTCGTGCGACACAAATTTACCGCCCCTTGAGCGCAATGCCTTAAGACCCAGAAACACCAAATATGCAGCACCCAGCCATTTAACCACAACGAACGCCACGGCCGATGTTGCCAATATGGCTGACAGCCCCGCCGCCGCCATAACCACATGGCCAAAGGCCCCCGTCCAAATGCCAAACATCGCCGCAAAACCGGATTTTTTCCCGCCGCGCACCGTTTGCCCCAAAATAAAAGCAATATCAGGGCCGGGGGCAATATTCAAAATGACAGCAGCCAGAAAAAAGGATGCCCAATGCGCCACAGAATAATCAAACATAAATACCGGCCTTTGGTGATCTAAATATTGTTACGTGAAATGGCCTGAAGGAGGCCGTGAATTAAACTCGTATTCTGGCCAAATTTGAAACATTGGTAAAGCAAATGTTATCTCACTGGTTTGTGAATAGTAGTTGATTTGCGCAGCGTTTAGCAATTGCCCTGTCTTCAAAGACACTGCATTTTAATAAACCAAATCAAAGGAAATATAACATGTCTAACACAATCGTAAAAAGCCTTGTAATCGCGTCTTCTGTTGCCGCTGCCGTTGCAGCAACCACCGGCACAGCATCCGCTGCTGGCTCTGAAAAATGCTATGGCGTGTCGCTGGCAGGCGAAAATGATTGCGCGGCTGGGCCGGGCACAACTTGCGCTGGCACCTCCACCGTTGATTATCAAGGCAATGCGTGGACGATGGTTCCGGCGGGCACCTGCGAAACCACAATGCTTGAAGGCATGGACGCCATGGGCCTTGAGCGCATGGGCTCACTTGAAGCACTGACACGCGACATCCCTGCGTAATCATTTCCGGGCCTGTCCAAGGGCAGGCCCGGTATTTGCTTTGAGAGAAATAACAATGACTTATGCCACCCAAAGCACCATTCCGGCCCTTGTTGGTGTTGGATATAAACCACAGCATCTTAATGACATTAACGCGGATTCCGGTGCTGTAAAATGGTTGGAAATCCATGCCGAGAATTACATGAGTGATGGCGGCCCCTCAATCCAGCAACTGCGCCATCTGCGCCAGAATTTCGCCATTTCGTGCCACGGGGTTGGCCTGTCAATCGGCGGCGAACTTCCCCTGAACAAAGACCACCTTTTGCGCTTGAAAAAGCTGGTTAATTGGCTGGAACCCGGCCTGTTTTCCGAACATCTGG
>CAZSSS010000297.1:0-3118 GCA_964609255.1 uncultured Rhodobacterales bacterium | reverse complement strand
TCCACATCCCCGTCGCCATCAAGATCAATGCCCAAACGCCGCATTGTGCCAATGGTTACGCCGTGGTTGGTTGCGCCGCCCGGGTCGCTCGGGTCATCAACATAGCCGCCTTCACGCCGCAAAATATCCTGAATTATGTCGTCAATACTTAACATCTGCACCCCAGCCAATTTATGGAAAATTGGCTTAAAGATGTCAGGAGACTGTTAATTTATTGCGATAGCACCGCGCGGTCAGCTTTCGGGTTCTTGGTAAACGCCTTGCTCGCGCAGGGTATCAATCACCTCCGAGGGCATATAGCTCTCGTCATGTTTGGCAAGAACATCGCTGGCGATAAATACCCCGTCAACCAAATTGCCGGTCACAATTGTGCCCTGCCCTTCAGAAAACAAATCCGGCAAGATACCGTTATAAGAAACGCTGATTTCTGTGGCTGTATCAGTGACAAGAAAAACATGCGTTTCGCCTTTTTCCCAGCTACCTTCAACAACCAAACCGCCCATTTTAAACCGCTCATCTGGCAAGGGTCCATCCGCCACCACTTCGGTTGGTGAGCGATAAAGCTGAATGCCAGAATTAAACGCAAACCCCACCAGAATGGCGGCAATGGCCAGCAGGCTTAACCCGACAACAACCATTTGAATGCGGCGTTTTTTTCTTAATCCAGCCATAATAGCCCCCTTTATCCTGTAAGATACGCCAATTTTCTAGGGAAACAATGGGGCAAGTTGAAGCCCCGTGGTTTCATCCAGACCCAGCATCAAATTAGCATTTTGCAGCGCCTGCCCTGATGATCCTTTGGTCAGGTTATCCAGTGCTGAAAACACAATTGCGCGGCCAGATTTACGGTCTGCGGCCACGCCAATATGGCAATAATTTGAACCCCGCACATGCCGCGTTGCCGGTGCTTCGCCAAAGGGTAAAACCACCACAAATGGTTCGTTGCTGTATTTTTCAACCAGTGCTGCATGGATGGCCTTGGCGTCACCGCGCACGTAAATTGTGGCCAAAATCCCGCGATTGGCGGGCAGTAAATGCGGGGTAAAACTGACCTTGACCAGCCGTCCGGCTGCAAGGCTGAATTCCTGATCAAACTCCCCCAGATGCCGGTGGCTGGCGATGGCATAGGCGTGAAACCCCTCGGAAACCTCGGAATGCAGCATGCCCTCCTTGGCACCGCGCCCCGCGCCCGAAACACCTGTCGCCAGATTGATAATAATCTCGTCCGGGTCAATAACCCCTGCGTGCAACAACGGTAAAACCGGCAATAATCCGGCCGCCGCATTGCACCCTGTGCCCGCCACAAGCCGCGCCGCGCGGATGTCATCACGGTAAAATTCCGTCAGGCCATAAACCGCAGTTTTTTGCAGCGCAATTGCCGCGTGATCACCGCCATACCATTTTTTATATTCCGCGGGGTCTCGCAGCCGAAAATCCGCTGACAGATCCACAATTTTAACATGGTCCGGCAGGTTCAGAATAACCCGTTGTGAGGTCGCATGGGGCAAGGCACAAAAAACCAGATCAATATCCGTAAAATCAATTTCATCAATTTTGCACAAAACCGGCAGATCCAAATGTCGTAAATGCGGGAAAACTGCGCCATATTCCAGGCCGGCCTTGCGGTCCGCGCTCAACGCTGAAATTGTCATTTCGTTGTGGCTGCTGATCAAACGCACCAGTTCGGCCCCCGTATACCCGCTGGCCCCTAATATTGCGATTTTATACATTTTCGCCCCGCATTATTGCTTTTTGCCAGTCTACTTTTTGGCCAAGAAATGTTTCTGCTAATCCGCTTATTTTTGCAACATTTCCGGTGGTCAAATACTTGACAGATCCGGTTTCAGAAAAATCAGCATGGCGAACGACATAATCCTTGGTCGCTGAGGCCACCAGATCAGGTTGGCTGATCATACGAGTTGTTGCGGGTAATGCCGCCCGAAACAGGTCTTCGACAATCGGGTAATGCGTGCAGCCCAATACCGCGGCTTGCGGTGTTGGCAATTGCGCCAGCAAGGTGGCCACATGCCGGTTTACAAGGTTTTTTGCCATGGCAGTATCGCCGATTTCAATTGCATCAACCAGACCGTCACATGCCTGCCCAAAGACCTCAACATCGCGGGCGCGGAATTTCATTTCACGCGGAAAAGCCCCGCTGTCGATGGTGGATTGCGTGGCAAAAACCGCCACATTTTTAAGGCCGGTATGAGTGGGCGCGGCGTTGTCGCCCCAATCACGTTGGGTCAAATGTTCGATAATAGGCACAAATACCCCCAACACGCGCCGCCTGCCCTCAGGCAGCCAACTGACCTGCATACGATGCAGGGCCGAGGCCGAGGCCGTGTTGCACGCTATAATCACCAGATCACAGCCCTGATCAAACAAATGTTGAACGCCTTTGCAGGTCAGATCAAAAACATCATAAGCATCACGGGTTCCATAGGGCGTATTTTGGTTATCACCCAAATAAACAAATGCTTGCGTCGGCATTTCTGCCTGAAGTTTACGCAACACCGTCAATCCGCCCAGACCGCTGTCAAATACACCAATTGGCATGTTGGGTTCCTTTGCTTTAATCGCGCTTGTCGGGCTTCACTGCGTGGATGGCAAGGCCAAAAAAAAGGGCCGACATATGCCGGCCCTTTTTGAAACAATGTTTCGCAAACCTTACCGGCCGATTTCAACATGGCTGCCAGCCACAACCGCGCGGTCCCCCGCGACCCCGAGATAGGTTGCGATCACGTCAGAAACACGCTGGATAATCCGAACACGCATGGTTTCACCGCGTGCTACTGCCGCCATGGCATTGGCACCGCCATATGCGGTCACGTCAGCCTCAATATATGCGGGGCCAGCCAGAACTTCGCGGGTTTGGGCGTCAACAACCGTCAGGTTAAAGTCAACATTATGAATGCCACCGATGTTTGAACGCGCCCGTTCCGTCAGCGAGTGAAATTGAACCTGATCGGAAATCAGAATAACCTTGCGGCTCCCTTTGACGGAAACCTGCATGCGCGATGCAGCCAGCGCCATGGTTTCTTCCATGATTGCCTGAACCTGCAAATAAACATCGCCCGGGCCATCCTCACGCCAGATTATATCAACATTGGGCATTTGA
>CAZSSS010000296.1:0-3121 GCA_964609255.1 uncultured Rhodobacterales bacterium | reverse complement strand
TTAGTGGTGGTGTGATGATGGCCGACACATCCGAACGCATGGATTTCCTGCGTATGACCCATGCGCGTGGCCGTTGTCTGGGCATGGAAACTGAACTGATCACCCCGCTTGAGGCCAAAGCAATGTTCCCGCTAATGGACGAGAAAAATTTTGTCGGGGCGCTGTGGGATCCGGTTGAAGGGCATCTTGACCCTTCGGGAACCACCCACGCTTATGCCAAGGCCGCGCAGAAACTGGGCGCAACAATCGTGTTGCGCAACCCCGTCAAAGAAATCACCCAAGACAGCGACGGCACATGGAATGTGGTCACCAAAAACGGCACGATCCGCTGCGAACATGTGGTGAATGCGGCCGGGCTGTGGGCGCGCGAAGTTGGGCGTATGGTGGGGCTGGAATTGCCGGTTCTGGCCATGGAACATATGTATTTATTAACTGATGATATGCCCGAAGTCATTGAATTTAATCAGGATACTGGCCGCGAACTGGTCGGCGTTATTGATTTCAAAGGGGAGATTTACACCCGGCAAGAACGCAATGGCCTGCTGCTGGGCACCTATGAAAAGGCGTGCAAACCATGGTCACCCAACACCACCCCGTGGGATTTCGGGCATGAATTGCTGGCCCCGGATATCGACCGGATCTCGCCGTCGCTGGAAATTGGTTTCAAACATTTCCCGGCCTTTGAACGCGCGGGTATCAAGCAGGTTGTCAACGGCCCGTTCACCTTTGCCCCCGATGGCAACCCGTTGGTTGGGCCGGTGCAGGGGCTGACCAATTACTGGTCGGCCTGCGCGGTAATGGCCGGATTTTCCCAAGGCGGTGGCGTGGGGTTATCGCTGGCCAACTGGATGGTGCATGGCGACCCGGGCGCGGATATTTTCGCCATGGATGTGGCGCGTTTTGGCGACTGGACGACCCTGCGTTATACCAATGCCAAAGTGCGCGAAAACTATTCGCGCCGCTTTTCGATCTCCTATCCAAATGAGGAACTCCCCGCCGGTCGCCCGCAGCAAACCACCCCGCTTTATGACATCATGACCACCGAAAACAATGCCGTAATGGGCAACAGCTGGGGTCTGGAAACCCCGCTTTGGTTCGCCCCGCAAGGCGCGGAACCCATTGATGTGCCCTCGTTCCATCGGTCCACCGATTTTGCGCAAGTCGGCGCAGAGGTCCGCGCCGTGCGCCATTCCGTTGGCGTTACCGAAATTGCCAATTTCGCAAAATATGAGATCACAGGCCCCAAAGCCCAAGCATGGCTTTCCAACCTGATGACCAATAATATGCCAAAAACGGGCCGCATTGTGCTGACCCCGATGTTGAACGAAAATGGCGGGTTGATCGGCGATTTCACCATCGCCAAAGCGGCCGAAAACCGGTTTCAGATCTGGGGTTCCTCTGCCGCGCAGGTCTATCACATGCGCTGGTTTGAAGCACATTTACCCAGTTTAGGTGTCAGAATCCACCTTTACGGGCAAACAATGGTCGGCCTGTCGGTTGCTGGCCCAAACGCGCGCAATGTGCTGCAAAAACTTGTTGATACCGATATTTCAAATGAAAATTTCCGCTTTATGGATTACCGCGAAATGGCGGTTTCAGGCGCGCCTTGCCGCGTGAACCGCATCACCTATACCGGTGATCTGGGGTATGAAATCTGGATGGAGCCAACCTATCAACGTCAAGTATACCGCGCCATCAAGGCCGCCGGTGCTGAATTTAACATCGCAGATTTTGGCATGCGCGCCCTGCTTTCCATGCGGCTGGAAAAGAATTTCCCCACATGGTTTGCAGAGCTGCGGCCAATTTACGGCCCCTATGCGGCGGACATGGGCCGCTTTGTCAAACTGTCCAAAAACAGGTTTATCGGCCGCGATGCCGCCGCCAGTGAACAGGAAAACGGGCCGGAATTAAAACGCGTAACGCTGGTGGTTGACGCTGATACATCCGACGTTATCGCTGATGAACCCATTTGGGCCAAAATCGGCCAACAGTCCGTAAATTCAATCCCCAAAGCCCACGGTTTTGGCGGCACACGGTTTGACAGCGCTGGCAAAAAAACCGCCACACCCGCGCAAACCGACGGCGATTGGCGCGTGATTGGCTGGATAACATCGGGCGGATACGGGCATTATGTCGCCAAATCGCTGGCGCAGGGATATGTGCCAAATGAATACGCCACCCAAACCCAAACCGGCATGTTTGAGGTCGAAATTCTGGGGATCCGCAGGCCCGCATATATCATTTCCGAACCACTATTTGATCCCAGCGGATCCAAAATGAGGTCATAATGGAGCAAAACCGAACCCGCCATCGCCGCCGTCGCGGCTCCAAAAAGCCAACCGTCAAACGCCAGCCAAATTACAAGTATCTAAAACACCCGTTTTCACCGCAAAAAGCATTTTCGGATGATGAAATCCACAACATTCACAACACCGCTTTGCGGGTATTGGAACAGTTGGGCATAAAGGTTTTGCTGCCCGAAGCCCGCGAAATATTTGCAAAAGCCGGGGCCAAAGTTGTTGATGACATGGTTTTTCTGGGCGCTGATATTGTTGATGCCGCCATAAATTCCGCGCCCAAAACCATTCGGCTTAGGGCCGCTAACCCGTTGAACGAACTTGATTATACCGAAGGGTCAATGATATTTGCGCCCGGGTCAGGCTGCCCCAATGTCACCGACATGCTGCGTGGCCGCCGCCCCGGGGATTTGGCCAGCCATATCGAAACAATACAACTGGCACAAAGCTTTGACGTTATTCACATGCTGGGCCAATCGGCTGAGCCTCAGGATATTCCGATCCAGTTTCGCCATTACGAAATGCTGCGCGCCGCACTGGAATTCAGCGACAAACCGATGCATTTCTTTGCCCGTGGGCGCAGCCAGAACACCGAAACATTTGAGATGATTCAAACCGCGCTGAACCTCTCGGATGATGATTTTACCGATGGAGTTTGGTGCACCACAATCATCAACACAAATTCACCGCGCATGCTGGATAACCCGATGGCGCAAGGCATAATTGATTACGCGCGGCATGGGCAATTAACCGTAATCACGCCGTTTTGCCTTGCGGGGGCAATGGCGCCGATTACCGTGGCTGGTGCGCTGGCACTGCAACAC
>CAZSSS010000295.1:0-3125 GCA_964609255.1 uncultured Rhodobacterales bacterium | reverse complement strand
CATACGCTGATCACCCTTATCAATGATATGTTGTGCGATTGCCTGTGATACCCGCACTGGTGCGCCGGTCGGGTCCATGAATACCTTTTCTTCGCCATCCAGAACATTACGAAGCATTGCGCGCAATTCGTCATCGTTTTGCGCTGGTCGTAATATCGGACGTGTTGGCGCAACAGGTGCCAAAGGTTCAAGATTGGTGGGGCGTAGCGCACCGGGCGCTTCCAATGCAGTAAATCCACCGTGTTTAGCTGCAGCCATCTGGCCAGTCCCTCGGCCAAAGCCTGCGATACCAACATTATAGGCAAAGCCGGTGTGAATGCCTGTCGGCACCAATTCGGTTGCAGTGCCGTTGGCGGTTTTTACGGTACGCTCTTCCCAGTTGATTTTGGGGTCAGGTGATACCTTGAGATTGTAACGTTTAAGGTCACGCTCACTCAAGCTATCGGCAGCGCAACGGCACAGCCAACCATTGGGCGGAAAATGGGTTTCCCAGAAAAGATGATCAACCGGCAAAACAAGATTATGCCAAAGCTGGTGTTGTGGCCGCACACGATTGTCGTTTGCTGTTGTGTAATGAAGGTAGGGCCGCGCTTTCTTCAGCCTCTGGATAGTCGCCCAGTTGCCAGCACTTCGGGCCGCACTCATATTTGTCTGATAGATGATATTTGATCGCCAGTTCCGCGACCCGTTATAATTCCAGCCGTGCTTGGCAACAATCCGGTCAAAGTCTTGCCGAAATTGCGCCAGCGTTGTGCCATTCTCTAATGCTGCGGTGATGGCTTCATGAAAGTCTTCCAGCAGCGCGGCTTTTTGTGCGCCGGCCACCATAAAGCCAGCGCCGTGCATATCCTGCCAAAGATCATTCCAGCGGGTGGTCGGAATATTGACCTTGTTCTTGAGAAACGCGATCGCATCCAGTGGCTGGACCGAAAACGCTTTTGGATCAGGCAAGTTCATTCTCCCCGGTTAACTCTGCCCAAACCATAGCCATGCGAACCGCATTTGCCAAATCATCCGTGCTCATAGACTTATCCAGCTCCAACAAGCGCTCCTTGAATTCCTTCAGGCTGTCAACTTCGTCCAGCAAGCCACGCACGGTGTCAATCATTGCATCTGAGGCTCTGTCGCTCACCGCCGCTGCACCTTCAGCCAGATCGGCTTCAACATCATCACCCTTTGCCTGCGCAGCCTGCAACGAGGTTTGCAGTTCGGGCACTGGGTCAACCGGGGCAGTCGCTCCCAACAGCAGCTCACCGTCTTCAACTTCAGGCAGGCCCAGCAATTCGGCCATGGTTTTCTGGGCAACCTTTAGGCCAAGCGGGACCAGTTTCTCCACCGAAGCAACAACCAGCTCGACATTCTTTTCCTCTGGCCGCGCAATTACCAAACGTGGGTACTGCTTTTGGGGCCCGTAGTTCAGATCAATCCATGGGCGAATTAGATCGCGGTTCAGAATGGCAGACAGGGCTTTGGCATCAGCGCGCTCAATATCTTCCTGAACTTGCCGGTGTTCCTGGCTAACTGCATGGCCACCAGATATCGCGTCGGTGGTTGTGGTTTGGCCAAGAATGGCTTTTGACACCTGTTGATCAATCCAATCAGCACGGCCCTTATAAAGCTCGTGGCTGGCCCCGTTGATTTTGCTCTCAATAAACTCGATTTCCATGCTGGTTGGAATGATCGCTGCACAATCGCCAGCAATATTCGACACTGCCTGAAACAAGGTTTCTTTATCATCCTCAGAGGCCCCTCGGCCATATTTACCCACCCGGATCGGCTGGCCAAAGTTTTGCGTGAAAATCGCCCAGTCGCGCTCGGTGAACTTCTTGAACATCCAGCCCCAAGCCGCCAGCCGTGCAATACCCGATCGAATAGGCAGGCCGGATTTAGCTCGAATAACTGCTGTGATAAATTTGAACGGCTCTAAGGGGACATCGCCGCTTTCTGTGCGCAATAATGGCGTGCGACCGTCAACTCGATCGAAAGTGTACCAGCGCGGATCTCGGTGCTCCAAACGTTGAGGCTCATACTCGCCTGAAGAAAAGTCCCAGATGATTTCGGTAACTGAAAAGCCTTTTCCGATTGCATCAAGAATATCAAACAACTCATCGGTAAGCTCGTCGCGCTTCAGCCATGCCCGCACCAAATCCGCATGTTCAACATGGTGCTTTTCCTCAGACGCAGCTTCAACAGTAATATCAATCTGTGCAACGGAGCGTTTGCGTGTGGACAAAACGCCAGCATAATGCATGTCGCGCTCTTCCATTATTTCTGCCAGCTCCAAAAACCGGAGCGGGTCGCCCTGATCAGCTTGGCGCAAAATAGCGGCCAAGCGCATCGGTTCCAATCCATCGGATGGATAACCGGAGATCGGCGAACGCACACCCATTGTCTGCGCGGCCGAGATTTCCTTTTTCAGCCCGGCCCGGCGTACCGGCTTGCCAAAACGATCAAGAAGCTGGGGTTTGTTCATGTCTAAATTCCTCCGCGCAGCCGACCGCCATTTCGCGGCGCTGCAATGTCATTATGTTTGTTACTATTAAAGCCGCGCGGTGCGTCTGGTGAACTGTTTGTGGAATTGCCGCCAACAGCCCGGTATCCATACTCAACCCATTCGCCCTTGATTGCGGCATGCGCTAAAACCAGACCAACCGCAAAATCACCGTGGCGCTGCCCGCCATCTGATCCTTTGGATTTGCCTTCCGTGACCATTGGAATGCCGCGTATCTTTTGAACCGCACGCATGTCGTTTTTGATGTCGGCATGTTTGGGAATATCAATATTGATATCCTCGAAATCAGCATGCAGGGGCGGGAAATGCTCCAGATACCACGCTTGCGTCATCATTACCGCCTCGACCATTTCACCGTATTTTTGCCGGGCGAATTCAGCCAGATATTGTCCGTTGCCACGCGCATCATGTTTGGCAGCCACAAATTTGGGCAAATGATCTGCCGCATAAAACGCCAGATGCTCTTGCTCCCGAAATGGCACATTGCGCAGCTCGATGACAAACGGCACCCGCAGACGCATGTTTTGCTGTTCTTCAATCGGCACAAACACCGACAAGTCACCTGACCTCGCAAAGTCATATCCATAGGCGTGATTGTTATGGGCGTTCAAAG
>CAZSSS010000294.1:0-3150 GCA_964609255.1 uncultured Rhodobacterales bacterium | reverse complement strand
GAACGCTGCGAGCGCCGCGCGCGGGCCTTGGGCTACGGCGCATTTCGGGTGTGCAATATTTTTGCGTTTCGCGCCACAGATCCAAAAGTCATGCGCAAAGCCGCTGATCCGGTCGGGCCAGAAAACACCAAAATCATCACAAAAGCCATCAACTGGGCTGATGATGTGGTGGCCGCATGGGGCGCGCATGGTGAACATCTTAACCACGGTGCGGCCATGGAAAAACTATTGCGAAGCCAACCCAAAACCCCGAAACATTTGGGCCTAACCAAAGCTGGCCACCCAAAACACCCGCTTTATATATCGTATCAAACCCAGCCAAAAGATTGGTGGTAATATACCGGACCATCCCCGCCAAACCGCGCCCATTTCTTTGTTTTAAAAATACTCAAGAAAAATAACTGGGGCGAAGCGCCCCAGCCCGATGGCGTAGCCGAGGGCCCGGCCCAAGCGAAGCGCGGGAGAGCCCGTTTTACGCAAGCACCAAGGTATAATTGAACAAACACTCCCGCCGGCCAGAGCCAGAATTGCTGACGCAATTCGACCCTGCCCGTTGGGCTTGGCCTCACTTCGTTCGGAGACCCGCTTTGGCTAACGGCCAAAGCATTAGAAAACCCTTCCATTCCACGCAAAAACCGCCTATATGCGCCCTGTTGCCTTTGCGGATTCGCAAGGGCGGCCCGTTTTGTTTTGACCTTGCTAGACGACATCTTGGCAATGGCCTGCTCAAAACGGCATTATAACCCTATTTTATAAGGAAACACCGATGTCGATTACACCTGCTGAAAAAGCAAAACTGATCAAAGAATACGCCACCAAAGAGGGCGACACTGGGTCCCCCGATGTGCAAATCGCGATTCTGACCAGCCGGATCAAAACCTTGACCGAGCATTTCAAATCCCACAAAAAGGATAACCATTCCCGCCGTGGGTTGCTGAAAATGGTGGCATTGCGCCGCAAATTGCTTGACTATGTTAAATCCAAAGACGCAGCGCGGTATCAATCGCTGTTGGAACGTCTCGGCATCCGCCGCTAATCATTTTAAACGCGCCTTTTCGGGCGCGTTTTGCATTTATGGATAACCTGTTTTTGACCCTCAAACAGGTTATCCCGACGAAACGGAGGGTAGCGCGGCAATTGCCGCAATATTGCGGGGCTGTCAGGGGACAGACCTCGTTTGAAAAGGAAAATCATGTTTAATGAAGTAAAAAAATCCATTGAGTGGGGGCACGATACCCTTACGCTCGAAACCGGAAAAATCGCGCGTCAAGCTGATGCTGCCGTGATCGCCACCTACGGCGAAACCAGCGTTTTAGCTGCCGTGGTGTTTGAAAAGAAACCAAAAGCCGGGTTCGATTTTTTCCCGTTGACTGTGCATTATCAGGAAAAATATTACGCTGCGGGTAAAATCCCGGGTGGTTTCTTTAAGCGTGAAGCACGCCCAACAGAAAAAGAAACCCTGACCAGCCGTTTGATTGACCGTCCGATCCGCCCGTTATTCGTGCCGGGTTTCAAACACGAAACCCAAGTGATCTGCACCGTGCTGAGCCATGATTTGGAAAATGATCCGGACGTTGTGGCCATGATCGCGGCCTCTGCTGCGCTGACATTGTCCGGCGCGCCATTCCGCGGCCCGATTGGCTGTGCGCGTGTTGGTTTCACCGATGGTTCATACATTTTGAACCCGTCGGTTGATGACATGGATAACCTGCGCAACAACCCTGAACAACGTCTTGATCTGATCGTTGCCGGCACCAAAGACGCTGTGATGATGGTTGAATCCGAGGCCTATGAGCTGTCCGAAGCTGAGATGCTGGGCGCGGTCGAATTTGGCCACGCACAAATGCAGCCGGTCATTGATATGATCATCGACATGGCCGAAGACGCCGCCAAGGAACCGTTCAACTTTGTTGCTCCGGATTATGCTGAGCTGTATGCCAAAGTTGAAAAAACCGGCGAAAAAGCCATGCGCGCCGCGTTTGGCAACACCGACAAACAAGACCGCACCAAGGCCATCAAGGCCGCGCGTGAGGAAATCAAAGCCAGCCTGTCCGAGGAAGACCAAGACGATAGCAACCTCGATAGCTGTTTCAAAAAACTTGAATCAGCCGTTGTGCGCGGTGATGTTATCAAAACCGGCAAACGCATTGATGGCCGTGATCTGACCACAGTGCGCCCGATCGTTTCCGAAGTGGGCTTGCTGCCCCGCACCCACGGTTCGGCGTTGTTTACACGCGGCGAAACCCAAGGTTTGGTTGTGACCACTCTGGGCACCGGCGATGACGAACAAATCATTGATGCGTTGCACGGCGAAAGCCGCTCGAATTTCTATCTGCATTATAACTTCCCTCCGTACTCGGTTGGCGAAGCTGGTCGTATGTTTGGCCCCGGTCGTCGTGAGATTGGCCATGGCAAATTGGCATGGCGCGCGCTTCAGGCTGTTTTGCCTGCTGCAACCGATTTCCCTTATACGGTGCGTGTGGTTTCTGAGATCACCGAATCCAACGGCTCCAGCTCCATGGCTTCGGTCTGTGGTGGGTCGCTGTCGATGATGGATGCGGGTGTGCCGCTGAAAAACCCGGTTGCCGGTATCGCGATGGGCCTGATCCTTGACGATGATGGCAAATTTGCGGTTCTGACTGATATCTTGGGTGACGAAGATCACCTCGGCGATATGGATTTCAAGGTTGCGGGCACCGAAAACGGCATCACAACCATGCAGATGGATATCAAGGTTGCAGGCATCACCGCTGAGATCATGAAAGCCGCCCTGAACCAAGCCAAAGACGCGCGTTTGCATATCCTTGGTGAAATGGCCAACGCGCTGACTGGCGCCGGTGATTTCTCGATCCATGCGCCACGCATTGAAACCATGAAAGTTCCGGCTGATAAAATCCGCGAAGTGATTGGCTCGGGCGGTAAAGTCATTCGCGAAATCGTCGCTGAATCGGGTGCAAAAGTTGACATCAATGATGAAGGCGTTATCAAAATCGCCTCGCCCAATGGTGAAAGCATCGAAAAAGCCATGGCGATGATTAACGAAATTGTGGCCGTGCCCGAAGCTGGTAAAATCTATACCGTCAAAGTGTTTAAACTGATGGACTTCGGTGCATTCGTGAACTTCTTTGGCAAACGCGACGGTCTTGTGCA
>CAZSSS010000293.1:0-3155 GCA_964609255.1 uncultured Rhodobacterales bacterium | reverse complement strand
CGCGATACCAAATGCCTTTGGCGCCTTTGGTTATCAGCAATTTTTCCACATGATCCGCCATGGTTGCAAGCTGCGCCGCCTCAACTTCGTTCACCGCGATTAGATCAACCTTATCAATCAGTTCCGCAATTGCCCCTGTCTCAAACGGAGCGGCGGCATAGGCGATTTTCATGCCCTTATCACGGGCGATTCCAGCGGCAAAACCCCCCAGTGATGTTTCGTTTTGCAGCAAAAGCCAGTCATCCGAAACAGCCACATCAAGCGCCGCTGCAACCCGTGTTTTGCTTAGCGTTGTGTTCGCACCGGAAAACAAAACAATGGTGTTTTCGCCTGCATCATCAACATTGATCACCGCGTGGCCGGTTGCTGCGTCGATCTGATCCACAAAATCAACATTTGCACCTGCATCTGCCAGCAATTCGCGCAGCCAAATGCCATCGCTGCCCACCGCGCCGATGTGTTTTACCGCGCCGCCAGCCTTGGCAATCGCGATTGACATATTTGCGCCTTTGCCGCCCAGGCCCTTGGAAAAATCGTTGCTATGCAGGGTTTCGCCGGGCTGTGGAAAATGCGGCACGCGGTAAACCAGATCAATGTTAATGGAGCCAAGATTATAAATCACCTAGCCCACCTTGCAGGCAGCCATCACTGCCATATGCAAAATATCGTTTACCGTGCTGGTGGTTGACCCAAGTTTGACCTGCTTATCAATGCCTGTCAGGATCGGGCCAATGATGGTCGCGCCACCCATTTCCTGCATTAATTTGACCGAAATTGACGCCGAATGCCGGGCCGGAACCACCAGAATATTGGCCGGACCAGAAAGCCGACAAAACGGATAGGTTTTCATAACTTCAGCATTTAGCGCCACATCAACGGTCATTTCGCCATCATATTCGAAATTAACCTCGCGCGTGTCCAGAATATCAGCCGCCATTTTCATTTTCTCGGCACGTTCGGAAACCGGATAGCCAAAGTTGGAAAAGCTGGCAAAAGCAACCCGTGGTTCCAAGCCAAGACTGCGCGCGACTTCTGCGGCGCGCTCTGCGATATCGGCTAGATCATCGGCTTCTGGCCATTCATGAACAAGTGTATCCGCGATAAGGACCATTTTCCCGCGATTGAGCACTGCTGTAATGCCAACAGCCCCATCGCCCGGTTCGGCGTCAAACACATAATTACTCAGCGAAAGCACTTGCGCTGATTTGCGAGTCACCCCGGTTATCATGCCATCAACATAGCCGTCCGCCAGCAAAAGCGAGGCAAAAACATGGCGGTCGCGGCTGGCAATCCGGTGACAATCCCGTTGATCAAACCCGCGTCTTTGCAGGCGAGAATACAGGTATTGCGACATTTCATTCAGGTTTTTAACCACTGAGGCATTGATCACCTCAATCTCCGAAATCGCCTCGGGCATTCCGGCTGTGTCCAGAAATTCCTGAACTTGTTCAACGCGCCCGACAACAACCGCCTGCCCAAGACCCGAGCGGGCATAGCTAACGGCGGCCCGCACCACGCGCTCGTCGTCACCCTCAGCGAACACAATCCGGGCCTGTTCTTGGCGAGCCCGCGCATAAAGAGACCGCAGAATTGACGCCGTTGGGTCAAGCCGTTCGCGCAAAGATTCAACATAAGCTTCCATGTCAATAATCGGGCGGCGGGCGCAGCCGGTATCCATGCCGGCCTTGGCAACGGCGGGGGGAATAACGTGAATAAGGCGCGGATCAAACGGGGTCGGGATGATATAATCCCGCCCGAAAGTAAGCTTTTTGCCGTAAGCCATGGCGACTTCGTCGGGAACATCCTCTCGGGCCAAATCAGCCAAAGCCTGTGCGCAAGCGATCTTCATTTCATCGTTAATGGCGCGGGCGTGGATGTCCAGCGCACCCCGAAAAAGATAGGGGAAACCCAGCACATTGTTAACCTGATTTGGGTAATCCGAGCGGCCAGTGGCGACAATCGCATCCTCGCGCACCGCGTGGGCTTCCTCTGGTGTTATCTCCGGGTCGGGGTTGGCCATCGCAAAAATAACCGGATGCGGAGCCATTGATTTGACCATATCCTGGGTCACCGCGCCCTTGGCGGATACCCCCAAAAACACATCTGCGCCATTCATTGCATCATCAAGTGTGCGAAAATCTGTCTGGGCGGCATGGGCGGATTTCCACTGGTTCATTCCTGCGCTACGGCCTTGATAAATAACGCCTTTTGTATCACAAACGATGCAATTATCATGTTTGGCACCCATGGATTTCAGCAACTCTATGCAGGCAATTCCCGCCGCGCCTGCGCCGTTGATCACAATGCGAACTTCCCCAATTTTCTTGCCCGAAATATGCAGCGCATTAATCAGCCCCGCCGCACAAATCACCGCTGTTCCATGCTGATCATCATGAAAAACCGGAATGTCCATTGCCTCTTTCAGGCGTTGTTCAATGATAAAACATTCCGGCGCTTTGATGTCCTCAAGGTTAATGCCGCCAAAGGTCGGTCCCATCAATTTGACCGCATTAATGAATTCGTCGGGGTCTTCTGTATCCAGTTCCAGATCAATCGAATTCACGTCGGCAAACCGTTTAAACAACACGGCTTTGCCCTCCATCACCGGTTTGCTGGCCAGCGCGCCAAGGTTACCCATACCCAAAATCGCGGTGCCATTGGTGATCACCGCAACCAAATTCCCTTTGGTGGTATAATCATACGCAAGCGCAGGATTATCCGCGATGGCCTGCACCGGAACCGCCACTCCGGGGCTGTAAGCCAGCGACAAATCTCGCTGAGTGGTCATCGCGGTGGAGGCAATAACCTCTATTTTTCCAGGGGTTGGCTCCAGATGATATCTGAGAGCTTCTTCGTCGGTTACTTTGGTTTTATTGGGCATATCTGGACCTACATTTACAATTCACCAATTGTTAGGCGTTTGCGCCAACCGTTGCAACGGAATTGCCGCTTTCAAATATTGGCATTGCGTTGTATTTCTGTTGGCTGGAGCAAAGGGAATATCGTGGCCACAAAACCAGCCGTTACACCGATGATGCAACAATATCTTGAGATCAAATCAAGGTATCCTGACGCGTTGCTTTTCTATCGCATGGGCGATTTTTATGAACTGTTTTTTGATGATGCCGTGGCCGCATCTGCGGCATTGGATATTG
>CAZSSS010000292.1:0-3167 GCA_964609255.1 uncultured Rhodobacterales bacterium | reverse complement strand
TTGTATCAACGTCTGCCAAAACGCGGCTTTAACATGCGTAACCCCAAGCATTATGCGGTTGTGAACTTTTTGGTTTTGCAAAAATTCATCGACGCTGGCAAAATTGACAGCAAAAAGCCGATCACCGAACAAGTGATGCTTGAATGCGGCCTTGTGCGCCGGATCAAAGACGGTGTGCGTTTGTTGGCCAAAGGTGATCTGACCTCAAAAATCGACATTTCCGTTACCGGGGCCTCCAAGGGCGCGGTTGAGGCTGTTGAAAAAGCAGGCGGCAAGGTTACCCTTCCGGCATAAATTGCTGGAATGTGGTTTTCAAACCTTGCGGCTGTTGGGCGCAGGCCTTACATCTAACAACAGGTTAATTTTGCGCCGCCAAAGCCCATGACCGGCTTTTGGCGGCGCAGCACTTATAAGGGGCCTTAATATGGCATCTGCAGCAGAACAAATGGCAGCCAACATGAGCTGGGGCGCGCTGGGTAAATCTGGCGATCTTCGGTCGCGCATCTTCTTTGCGCTGGGGCTTTTGATGGTTTATCGTGTGGGCACCTATATTCCGGTGCCGGGCATTGATCCGGTGGCGCTGGCGTCTTTCTTTGAGGATCAAAGCGGCGGTATTGGTGGCATTCTTGATATGTTCACCGGCGGTGCGCTGAGCCGCATGGCGATTTTCACGCTGGGGATTATGCCGTATATTTCGGCCTCGATCATTATTCAGTTGATGACCTCGATGGTGCCATCCTTGGAAGCCTTGAAAAAAGATGGTGAGCAAGGACGTAAGAAAATCAACCAATATACCCGTTATGGCACGGTATTGTTGGCGCTGGCGCAATCTTATGCGATTGCCGCTGGGCTTGAAAGCCAAGGGTTGGCGCAGGAGGCCGGGCTGTATTTCCGTGCATCGGTGATGATCACCCTTGTTGGCGGCACCATGTTTCTGATGTGGCTGGGTGAGCAGATCACCGCGCGCGGTATCGGGAACGGCATTTCGCTGATTATTTTTGTTGGTATTGTTGCCAGCCTTCCGGGCGCTGTGGCGCAGTTTTTTGCGGCGGGGCGGTCCGGTTCGCTGTCCACTGTGTTTATTCTGGCGGTGCCGGTTATGGTTCTGGCAGTGGTTGCCTTTGTGGTTTTTGTGGAACGAGCGTTGCGCAAGATCCATATTCAATATCCCAAACGTCAGGTTGGCATGAAAATGTATGGCGGCGAGAGCAGCCATCTGCCGGTTAAACTGAACCCCGCGGGGGTTATTCCGGCGATTTTTGCCTCGTCTATTTTGCTTTTGCCAACCACAATTACAACTTTTGCTTCTGATGGAGGCACCGGATTTCTGGCAACCGTTGCGGCCTATATGGGCCGTGGGCAGCCGCTCTATATGATTATGACCGCCGGTTTTGTGATGTTCTTTGCATATTTTTATACCCATAACGTAGCGTTCAAAACCGACGATGTTGCTGACAATCTTAAAAAGCAGGGTGGCTTTGTGCCGGGTATTCGCCCGGGTGCAAAAACCGCGGCTTATCTTGATTACGTGATGAACCGGCTTTTGGTGGTTGGCTCAATTTATCTGGCGGCGGTGGTTTTGCTGCCCGAATTTCTGCAAGCCAACGGCGCGATTTCGTTTGCTTTCTCGGGGACGTCAATTTTGATTGTGGTTTCGGTGACAATGGATACAATAAATCAGGTTCAGTCCCATATGTTGGCCCACCAATATGAAGGCTTGATCGAGAAATCGAAAATGCGGGGCAAGACCCGCTCCAAGGCAAGGAAAGCGCGCCGATGAACATTATTCTGCTTGGGCCACCGGGTGCCGGTAAAGGAACGCAAGCCAGCCGTTTGGTGGCCGAGCAGGGAATGATTCAACTGTCAACGGGCGATATGCTGCGCGAGGCTCGCACCTCGGGCACCGAAATGGGCAAGCAGGTTGCGGCGGTGATGGATCGTGGTGATCTTGTCACCGATGAAATCGTAATTGGCCTGATCGCTGAAAAAATTTCCGGCGGCGGTAATATTATCGGCAACGGATATATCTTTGACGGCTTTCCGCGCACACTTGCGCAGGCGGACGCGCTTGGCGAATTGCTGGAAAAAACCGGCAATAAACTTGATGCCGTGGTTGAGATGAGCGTTGACGACAATGCATTAGTCGCCCGCATTACTGGCCGTTATACCTGCGGCGATTGCGGCGCGGTTTATCACGACGAAACCAAAAAACCGGCAGTTGAAAACACGTGTGATAGCTGTGGCGCGGTTGATAAATTCAAGCGCCGCGCTGACGATAACGCTGAATCGCTGCGCACCCGTTTGATGGCTTATTACAAAGACACCTCGCCGCTTATCGGATATTATTACGCCAAAGGTCAGCTAAAACGTGTTGATGGTTTGGGTGAAATAGACGCGGTCGCTGGTATGATCAAAACGGCGCTTGACCTTTAGTATTTTTAATAAATTTGAGGCATCCGTAAATGAATAACGCCATTACCGTTGAGAACGTATCAAAAAGCTTTGGTGCGGTTCAGGCATTGTCGGGCCTTGATTTTGCGGTGCAGCAGGGCGAGGCGTTTTGCCTGCTTGGCCCCAACGGCGCGGGGAAATCCACCGCGATCAACCTGATGCTGGGGCTTAGCAAGCCGGATAATGGCACCATTCAGGTTTTTGATAATGCGCCCAGCTCAAATGCCGCGCGTGCCAGCGTTGGCTATGCCGCGCAAGACAATGATTTTCCGCCTTTCTTGCGGGTGCGTGAAATAATCCATCTGGTGCGCAGCCATTTCAAAGACCCATTGCCCGAGGATGAACTGTTGGAGCGGTTTGGCCTCACCGAACTGGCTGATCGCTATACGGGTGGTTTTTCGGGCGGTCAGAGGCGGCGCTTGTCGCTGGCGCTGGCCTTTGCCGGGCGCAGCCGCATTGTTTTTCTGGATGAACCCACCGTTGGCTTGGACGCAGATTCGCGGCGTAATTTCTGGAATTATACCAAAGAATACTTGACCGCAGGGGGAACGGTGGTTGTGACCACCCATCATATCGACGAAATCGAAGCCTTGGCAGACCGGATTTGCCTGATCAATTCTGGCCGTGTGCAGCTGATGGGATCGGTTACCGAGATCAAAGGCAGCCTTGGGCAAAAACGGGTGACGTTTAGCTGCGCCAGCCGGCCGGAATTACCG
>CAZSSS010000291.1:0-3172 GCA_964609255.1 uncultured Rhodobacterales bacterium | reverse complement strand
CGTTGCATAAACGGCCAAGCATCTTTTCCGGGTCTGCCAATATATCGTCGCTGTCGATCACGGTAGGCGTCTTACCTGTGGTCTTTTGGATTTGTTGAAATATCTCAGCTTGTTGCCAAAATCCAATATCATCAAAGGTCGGGTTCTCACGTTTTGCTCGATAACTTGCCAACACCTTGGCTGGATGGCGGATCAAAAAGACGTTTCTGAACGACGACATCCAGTCGCGGTTAAATTGCGGTAACATGTGTTGAGTCATATGTTTTTGATAAAACAGAGTTTTTCCGTCGGGAATTTCTGCCAAACAGGCTGCGCCAACATCGGTTGCGTTGGTTATACCGGCGGCCAGAATTTCCTTTGTCATCGGGTGGATCAAACCCGTTGCCGCCAAATATGCTGCATAAAACGGTTCGTCCCAGACTGTGCAATCATTGCGTGAAGCAAATGAATACATCATAGCTGTTGACAGATTGCGCGGGCCTGACCACATGGCGACGCGCATCAGACGACCTCCTGCGTGATCAAATCGCTGTATAAACCACGAAGCCGCGCCGTGACCGGCCCCAGCTTACCCGTGCCAATTTTGCGTCCATCCAGCGTTGACACAGGTGTTTGCGCACCAAACGTGCCTGTCAAAAATGCTTCGTCAGCGCCATAAGTATCAACCAGCGAAAAGTTTCGTTCAAAAACCGGAATGCCCTCCCTGCGGCACAGGTCAATGACCTTTTGCCGGGTAATTCCGTTCATGCAATAATCGCCGCTGCTTGTCCAAACCTCGCCCTTGCGGACAATAAAAAAGTTACAGGCATTGGTGGTGTTCACAAACCCGTTCACATCCAGCATCAGCGCTTCATCTGCACCGGCTTTGGTCGCTGCAATACACGCCAAAATGCAGTTTAACTTGGAATGAGAGTTCAATTTCGGGTCTTGCGTCATTGGCAACCCGCGCATATGCGGCACAGTTGCCAACCGGATTGGGCGCGGGATTGACGGGGTGGAATGTTCACAGATAATTACGGTTGTCGGGCCGGAACGCGACAATGACGGGTGCTGAAACGGCTTGGCTTTGAGGCCCCGCGTGATCATAAGGCGCGCATGGGTATCGTGCTGCATGCCGTTGGCAAGACGGGTTGCTTCCAGCGCCGCAATTACTTGCCCGCGCTCCATATCGATGGTCAAATCGATCGCTTTTGCCGCCTCAAACAGGCGGTCCATATGTTCGGAAATGAACGCCCATTTGCCGTTATACAGGCGCAGCCCCTCCCAAATTCCATCGCCCAGCATAAAACCGCTGTCATAAACCGAGACTTTGGCGTCATCGCGATGCACAATGTCGCCGTTAACATAAATTTTAATGTTTTGATTGCGCGCGTCATCGGTGGCCTGATGGGTTGTGATATTTTGCTGCATATTTGTTCCCGCATTTTCGAATTTCCTCAACGCTATAGCTATGCGTGCCAAATTCAATCCAAATCTTAGTTATTGACTAATCACTTACACCAACCTATTGACATCAAAAAGGGAGCCGATCATGCGAAAAACCATCCACAATATTGTCACAAGCCCCGGCTTTCGTTCAGCAATGATTGCGCCTGTTGCCCTTATGTTGATATTTTCGTTTTTCAACCTGAGCGCCGCACCCGACCCCGATCGTATTGCCGGTTCGATCACCATCGGGGTGGTTAATCATGACACGGGCATGACTTTCCCGCCGATCAAAATTTCCAGCCGAATTATGGCGGGCATGGCGGAAAACCTGCCATTTGGTGTCAGAAATTTTGCCACAGACGCAGCGGCCCGCGCCGCGTTGGAGACCGGCGACATTTCCGCTGCCATTATATTCCCCGCAGATTTCAGCAAATTCACGGCCAGCGGCGACCCGATTGAGATCACCATTTTGAACTCTCAACACCTGTCACTGATGGAAACCAGTATCGCCGGGCAATTGCCGATGTTGCTGCAATCTGCGCTGTCAGCAGCCGTTGCAACCGTGCGGTTGTCACTGGAAAAAGGCCAGCTGCCCAGCGGCGGGTTTCCTGTAACGGCCAATGTCGAAACGCTTTATACGGCCAATAACGGTGCCGCTTTGGCCGCGCCGTTTGTTGTCAGTTTCGCCAGTTGGCTGGCGGCAATGGTTGGCGCCATGTTGATATTTTTAGCAACTAAAGACAGCCATAACGGTAAAGCCCGGGCCATAATACGCAGCCTGCCCCCGATTATTTCTGCGCTAATTGCATCCGTTGTTCTTGCAACTCTAGTATGTTGGACATCGGGCAACTGGGCAATTTTCATAAAGCTTTGGGCCAGCGCATGGATCATTTTATTGTCGCTCAGCTGGTTGCTGGCAGGGCTGTTTGCAGTATTTAACATGTTGGCAATGCTGATAATATTGCCGATGGTATTTTTTCAAACCGCCATTGGCGGCGCGCAAGCACCGGTCAAAGCAGCACCGGATTGGCTGCGCGGCATCGGTGAAATGATCCCTTTTGACGTGGTAAGCCAAACCTATCGCACGATTATTATCGGCGGCAATGCACCATTCCCGTGGCTAATTTTATTGGCAACTGCGGGTATTGGCCTGACATTGATCTGGGTTGGCAGCTTGGCATTAGGCCCAAAAAAATAAGAGGGCACAACGCCCTTTAATCATTCAGCCGTCAACAAGGGCGGCTTTTTGGTTGTCAGCCGTGGTGAGGCGATTTTTTCACAAATCAGGTCAATTTCGCCGTCTTTGACGCCAACTTTGACCACGCCACCCTTCATCAATTTGCCAAATAGCAATTCCTCGGCCAGTGGTTTTTTGATGTGTTCTTGGATCACCCGCGCCAAAGGTCGCGCGCCCATGCGGTCATCATAGCCCTTGTTTGCCAGCCACTCAGCGGCCTTTTCAGACAGCTCAATGGTTACATTCCGGTCCATCAATTGCGCCTCAAGCTGAAGCACAAATTTCTCAACCACGCGCAAAATAACCTCTTTTGGCAGCGCGCCAAAGCCGATCACCGCATCCAGACGGTTGCGGAATTCAGGCGTGAACATTCGTTCAATCGCGGCTAGATCCTCGCCCTCGCGGCGGTCTTGACCAAACCCGATCGCAGCCTTGGCCTGTTCGGCCGCGCCTGCGTTGCTGGTCATAATCAGCACAACATTGCGAAAATCAATGGCTTTGCCGTTA
>CAZSSS010000290.1:0-3174 GCA_964609255.1 uncultured Rhodobacterales bacterium | reverse complement strand
GGGATAGTGGTGAGGGGCCCGCTCCCTCCATTGCAGACAAACTCAATGAGCCTGATGAGGTGCCCCTAGTTTGTTAGACACCCGCCTTGTTCAGTTTGTACTGTCTGTTTTCAAAGTCAACAGGTGACAGCATCCCGTTGTTAGTGTGCTTGCGATTTGGATTATAGAACATCTCGATGTAGTCGAAGACGTCCTGCCTTGCTGCCGTGCGCGTCAGGTATGTCCGTCGCCTGATCCGTTCGCGTTTTAGGAGCTGGAAGAAACTCTCTGCGACGGCATTGTCATGACAGTTCCCACGCCTGCTCATACTTGCATCCAGATTGTGTTTGCCCAGGAACGATTGCCACTCTTTGCTGGTGAATTGTGACCCTTGGTCGGAATGGATCATCACCTTGGTTTCTGGCTTGCGTCGCCAAACCGCACTCAACAATGCCTGCAATGCTAGGTCCGTGGTCATGCGTGACTGCATGGACCAACCGACAACGCGTCTTGAAAACAGGTCAATGACCACCGCCAGATACGACCAACCCTCATGAGTTTTGATGTAAGTGATATCGGTTACCCAGACTGTGTCTGGCGCATCAACTTCGAACTGCCGGTTCAACGTGTTGTCAACAACCACCGCTGGCTTGCCGCCATATCGACCAGGGCGGCGCTTGTAGCCAATCTGCGCCGCGATCCCTGCCAAGCTGGCCAAGCGTGCAACCCGGTTCTGCGAGCAGGTCTCCCCTTGATCGGCAAGATCATCATGCAGCTTGCGATATCCATAGACCCTACCGCTATCAGTCCATGCCCGCCTGATTAGATCCGTTTGGCGTACATCTTCTTGCGCACGAAGACTTACAGGCTCTTTTCGCCATGCATAAAACCCACTAAAATGCAGCTGCAACATCCGGCACATGGATCGAACGGAAAACTCTGTGCGGTGAGCTTCAATAAACGCCTGACCCACAAAGACTCTCGCGCGAAGTACGCGGCGGCCTTTTTTAGAATATTGCGTTCCTCGGTCACCCGTGCCAGTTCCCGTTTCAGTCGTTTGATCTCAATAGACTGATCTGTGGCTTGCGCCCTTCCTGTGGTGATTGCGAAAACTGAGCTTTCCACGTGTACAGCGACTTGGTGCAAATCCCCAACCGTTCAGCCACTTCGCTGACCGCATATCCGCGTTCAACAACCTGAGCCACAGCATCCTGCTTAAACTCATCCGTAAACCGTATTCCCTTACCAATATCAATCTCTCCTTGCTTCCAAAAATTACCAAGCAAGGTGTCTACAAATCTAGGGGAAACCTCACCTTGACTAGCCCCTAGTTTCCTAGACACCTTGCTTGGTAATTTTTGGAAGCAAGGAGGACGCTATGTTCAGAAACGGATTTACAAAAAAAATTAAACGCGATGCAGAGAGATTGAAAATCATCCAAAAACTGTTTTTGGCTGATATACGGCACCTTGGGGCTGTTGGGCGTATTTGCCTTTATACCCAACCTCCTTAAGAATCATATGGTTTTCAGGGTGCAAGATATTGTAGGGCTTGTTCTGGTGACACTGGTCGGGGCGTTTGTCTGGGCGAGTTTGTGACGCAATTCCAAAGGATATGCGCATTGATCACCCTGCAAAAACGGCTGCAAAACTGGTTTTGAGCGCCGCGTCTAGGTCATCCATGGTGACCGGCAGGCCCAGATCAACAAGGCTGGTCACGCCATAATCATTGATCCCGCAGGGGATTATGCCATCATAATGGCTCAAATCCGGCTCAACATTGATGGAAATGCCGTGGAATGTCACCCATTTGCGGATGCGCACGCCAATGGCGGCAATTTTATCTTCGGCGAGGGCACCATCCGCAAGCCGTGGTTTGTCAGGCCGCGAGACCCAAACGCCAACCCGCCCCGCGCGGCGTTCCGCAACCACGTTGAACTGCGCCAGAGTATGAATGATCCACTCCTCCAGCTTCCAAACATATTTGCGCACATCCTGCCCGCGTTTATTCAAATCAAGCATTGCATAAGCCACCCGTTGACCCGGCCCATGATAGGTGTATTCACCACCGCGCCGCGACTGGAAAACCGGAAACCTGTCGGGGCTGACAAGATCAGCGGGTTTGGCGCTGGTGCCGGCTGTATAAAGCGGTGGGTGCTCCAACAGCCAGATTTGCTCACGCAGGGTGCCATCAATGATCCCGCGCACTTGGTTTTCTATATGCGTCAGCGCTTCGGAATAACCGATCAACCGGTTTGAGTTCTTCCAATTTGGCAATCTTGGCCCCTTTAAACTTATTGTAAGGACGATATTGGGTCGACTAGTCAATTACGCTAGCATATGCGAAGGTATATTAACGGAGATTATGATGAAAAATTATCTTACAAAAACAGCCCTGATGACAAGCCTTTTTATTGCAGGCAGCGTGACATTATCCGCCGCGCAAAATAACGCGGCGGCAATATTGTTCGGCGCCATTTTGGACGAAGCGATTGAATCCAACGCCAACCAAAACGCGCATGTTCAAGCCATAAACAATGCCGCAACCGCGCAACGACAAGAAAACCGCCATGTGCAAAACGCGCTGAATTATTTTGATTTTGATGCAGGCGTCCCGGATGGAATTTTTGGCCGCAAAACCAGAAGCGCCGTGAGCGCGTTTCAGGTATTTTTGGATTTCCCGGTCACCGGAGAGCTGCGCGGCAGCGAAAAAGACTTTTTGCTTGGCAGTTATGAACGCGCAAGGGCAGGCGGGGCGATAACCAACAATACCATTGTGTCAGACCCCAACGGTTCACGCGCGTTGTTGCTCGGCTATCGTGCTGCTCCGATTGGCAGCAGAAACAGCTTTGACGATAATAAACTGACAAATTCCCTTGGCAGCCCTGCCAATGATTTGGGGGCAAATGATTTTGGGGCAAACGAAACACAAAATGCAAATAATGCAGCACCCGCGCAAATCGGAGCCTTGCCGATGTTTATCATCACACCGATCGAACCCTCGATGGAGACACTGTGTTTAAATGGTCAAAACGGTCTACAAAGTGAATTTTGTGACCTGCGGGATTTTGCAATAAATGAGGGCAATCGGCTTGCGATGGCAGCCCAAGCGGTCTCAGCCGCTGAAATTTCCGCGCAATGCCTTGGGTTCGCTCCGGTCATGCTGTCCTATCGGCAAAGCGCAGGTGAAAAACCG
>CAZSSS010000289.1:1960-3179 GCA_964609255.1 uncultured Rhodobacterales bacterium | reverse complement strand
AAAATATTAATGTAATTATTGCAAATTGCAAGTCACAGAAATGTTATGGTTAAGCTGGAATCTAAATACTGCTTAACGTAGTGTTAATTTGTAGTTTTGGACTCGATCCGGATCTGACGACTCGCATCCTGCCAGCGGCCGTGGCTGCGCGGGCAAAGTTCAAATTATTGATGGGGTTATCCAAGCGGATATCATCAGCGATACATTCAAATACAACCCGCGCCACCCCGTTGAACCCGCATAAGTATAATCAACCCTGCCACAATCTTGCCATGGTTATAGCCCCCGCGCCCCGCATATAACCAGAACAACATCCGGATGAAATCCAGATTTCACCCTATTCCTTGCGACACGGCTAAGTTTGTCAAATCAACTGTAATGGGTCATTGGCGTTCCGGCCAAAGCCGCGATATTCAATACCCCGCGCGCCGTGATTGAGGAGGTCACAATATGTGCCTTATTACCCATGCCAATCAAAATCGGCCCGATCTCCAAGCCTCCGGCTAACATTTTCATCGTGTTGCGCACCCCGCTGGCCGCATCAGCGTTGGCAAAGACCAGCACATTAGCCCGACCATTCAGCCGCCCATTTGGCAATATCTTTTCGCGGATTTCGGGGTCAAGGGCTGCATCTACGTGCATTTCCCCCTCATACTGAAAATCGACTTCCCGCGCGTCCAATAATTCAATGGCCGCGCGCATCCGGCGACCTGACTCCGTTTGCATATTGCCGAATTGGGAGTGTGAGCAAAGCGCGATCTTTGGCTCCACCCCGAAACGCCGTGCATGGCGCGCGGCGCCGCAGACAATGGTGGCAATTTGTTCGGGCGTTGGTTCCGGGAAAACCTGAGTATCAGCAATAAACAAAGGTCCGGTTTCGTGCAGCATCAACGACAACGCGCCGCCGGGGCGCAAGGTATCCGTGCCCAAAACCTGCTCAACATAATTCAAATGCCAAAGATACTGCCCGAACGTGCCGCAAATCAGGCTGTCCGCATCATTGCGTTTAACCATTATTGCGCCAATTGCTGTGGCATTTGTGCGCATAATGGCCTGCGCAAGCGCTGGCGTAACCCCGCGCCGGGCCATGCAATTATGATATTCCCCCCAATAATCCCGATATCGTGGGTCGCTTTCGGGGTTTACCAATTCAAAATCTACGCCTGCTTTAATCGGCAGACCTGCGGCCTCAATCCGGTTTGCGACCACCTCTGGGCGC
>CAZSSS010000289.1:0-1950 GCA_964609255.1 uncultured Rhodobacterales bacterium | reverse complement strand
AAAATGGGGCTATCATGGGTTTCTTCCATCATCGCATGGGCCGCACGCAGCACCCGCTCATCCTCGCCCTCTGCAAAAACAATCCGGCGTTTGATTGCCCGCGCCGCGTCAAAGACATCGCGCATAATAAACGCCGAGCGGTATACCGAGTGGTCAAGTTTCGCCCTATAAGCCTCAATATCCTTAACCGGCCGCGTTGCTACGCCGCTTTTCATCGCCGCCTCGGCAACAGCCCCTGCGACAGTGGCCAACAAACGTGGATCAAATGGTTTCGGGATCAGGTAATCTTGCCCGAATTTCAAATCTTCGCCCTTATAAGCCGCCGCTGCCTCGGCTGAGGAATGCGCATGCGCCAGCGCCGCAATCCCGTTCACACAGCCAATTTCCATTTCATCATTAATGGTTGTGGCCCCCACATCCAGCGCGCCTCGAAAAATAAACGGAAAGCACAGCACATTATTGACCTGATTGGGAAAATCCGAGCGCCCCGTGGCGATAATCGCATCCGGCGCAACCTTGCGAACCTCGTCGGGCATGATTTCCGGCGTTGGGTTGGCCAGCGCAAACACAATCGGCGCTTTTGCCATTTTTGCCACCATTTCAGGTTTCAAAACCCCCGGTCCAGACAGGCCCAAAAACAAATCGGCCCCGCCGATCACATCGTTCAGCGTGCGCAAATCAGTATCTTGGGCAAAATCCTCTTTTTGCGGCGAGGTTTCCGCATCGCGGCCCGCATAAACCAGCCCGTCAATATCGCACAGCCAGACATTGCGCCGCTGCACCCCCAATTTTAATAGCATATTAAGGCAAGCAATCCCCGCCGCGCCGCCGCCCGTGGACACAACTTTGATGTCCTCAAATTTCTTGCCCGCAACCTCCAACGCATTTTTGGCCGCTGCGCCGACAACAATCGCGGTGCCGTGCTGATCATCATGAAAAACCGGGATATTCATGCGTTCGCGGCACAGTTTTTCGACAATAAAGCATTCCGGCGCTTTGATATCTTCCAGGTTGATCGCCCCAAATGTGGGTTCCAGCGTGGTGATAATATCCGCCAGTTTATAGGGGTCGCTCTCATCCACCTCGATGTCAAAACAATCGATATTGGCGAATTTCTTGAACAGAACCGCCTTGCCTTCCATGATCGGTTTGCTGGCCAGCGCCCCGATATTGCCAAGCCCCAGCGCCGCTGACCCGTTGGTCACCACGCCCACCAGATTGCCCCGCGCCGTATAACGCGCCGCGTTGGCCGCATCTGCCTTGATCTCCAGACAAGCCTCGGCCACGCCGGGCGAATATGCCAACGCCAAATCACGCCCATTCGCCAAGGGCTTGGTGGCGCGGATCTCCAATTTACCGGGTTTTGGGAATTCATGATAATGCAAAGCAGCAGCTTTGAGAGTGTCAGAAGGGCGATCAGTCATATCATTCCTTTTTAGGTAGTATGCGCCAAAGTTTTTGACATGCAAACCAAATAGTTATCACCTGCATATTCATCAAACCTTTCACATTTGGTAAATCCGGCTTTTCATAAAATTTGATTGTTGCGAAATGCGTTGGGCCGGTCTCAATAATTTTGACTGCATTCTTCAATTCATCTTCGCCTCTGCTTTTTACTTCAAACGCCGACTCGAAACATTTCCCTTATTGTCAATACAATCGGCCCTTGCTCCAACAATAATTCCGTATTCAGGATGTGCCTCCGTTATGACACCACAAAATCTGGGCTGAATAAGGCCATTAATTTTAATCAGGGAAAATATGGGGCCACCGGACGCTCCACCAGCATCAAAATTCAGCGGCACATGGACATCCATAGGAGAATTCCGTTCATTTTCGACATTTCTTTGAATGGTAATCTTTTCCTCGCTTATTGAATGAGTCAGAAATGCTCCCGTGAATGGGCGGAGAATAAAGCCGCCCTCAACATTTCGAATAACAGCAGGCCAG
>CAZSSS010000288.1:0-3184 GCA_964609255.1 uncultured Rhodobacterales bacterium | reverse complement strand
CAAGGCAACCGCCAAGGTAATGATCGCGGCACGCAGTATCGCTCAGCTATTTATGCGTATTCTGACGCTGATTTGGCGCTGGCAGAACAAAGTGCAGCGATGTTTCAGCCCATGCTGTCAACAGCCGGATACGGGGGGATTACCACAGAAATGCGGCCTGCGCCGGTCTTTTATTATGCCGAAGAATACCATCAGCAGTATTTGGCGAAAACGCCGGACGGCTATTGCGGAATTGGCGGCACCGGTGTTACTTGCCCCATCGGAATTGCCTGAGGAAAAACCATGTCGACCTATACCGCCCTGACCACCCTTGCAGGGAAAGATGCGGCGCAAGCGCTTGCGGATTCGATTGAGAACCTGACACCCGAGCCAACAGGAATAGGTGTTTTTGAGGTCGAAGACGGTTCGGGCACCTGGGAGGTTGGCGGCTATTTTGTTGAGAAACCCGACGCGGTCGGCCTTGATTTACTGGCAGCAGTGCAAGGCGCAAAACCTTTTGCGGTATCAAAAATTGAGGACCGTGACTGGGTGGCGCAAGTGCGCCGCGAATTAACGCCGGTTTATGCAGGGCGGTTTGTGGTATTTGGCGGGCATGATGCGGACCGTATTCCAAGCAATAAAATTGGACTTGAGATCGAGGCCGCGATGGCCTTTGGCACAGGGCATCACGGCACTACGCAGGGCTGTTTGATGTCTTTTGACAAATTGCTGACCGCTGGATTATTGCCCACAAACGTAGCAGATATTGGCGCGGGAACAGGTGTGCTGGCAATGGCAGCGGCCAAGGTTTCAAGCGCGGCAATTATGGCCTGCGATATTGACCCGATTGCGACAGTAACAGCTGAGGCAAATGTTGCTGCAAACGGGCTGCGCGGGCGGGTGCAAACGGCCACAAGCGTGGGGTTCCGGCACCCAGAATTACGCAAACGCGCGCCCTTTGATCTGATATTTGCCAATATTCTGGCCGGACCGTTGAAAAAGCTGGCACCCGATATGGCCAAACACACGACGACGGGCGCGCTATTGATTTTATCAGGAATACTAAACCGCCAAGCGCTGGGCGTAGAGGCGGTTTATAAAGGCTGGGGCTTTTACCGGATGGACCGCCGCATAATCGGCGAGTGGACGACATTAACCTTGCAGCGCAAGTAGGGGCGGAAAGTAGTGGCGGGCTGAAGCCCGCCCTACCGGGGGGGTGCCGGATACGTGGTTTTCATGGGTGATTTTGATTAATGCAACAGGGTTTTGTTGCGCGACGCCCGGGTAATATCAGCCTGTGTCAGCCCGATGTCGAGCAACTGGCGTGTTGAAAGCTTTGACAAAGCCACGCGGGTTTGATGGGCCTTAAAGGCTGCAATAACAGCGCTGGAAGTGTTGTTAACAATGTTTGTAACAACGGTGATTGTGACAGCGCCAAAGGGTGCGGGGCGGGTTGTGTTGATGATATCCATCGGGATGCATTCCATTTGTTTTAATGGCCGACAGGAGTGTCGGATAGGCTGCATATATGGGTGCAGAATTACATCAACAACGCGCATTACTGCATTGCCGAAATGCGCGTTTTGCATGGGTGAACGGGTGCATAACAGCACATCCTAATAACATTGAATATCGATTGCCCAGATTGATCGATTTGTTTGGTGGCGGGCAATATAGACCGACCCAGAATCGCCCCAATAACACTTGGCTTTTTCTTCTGAGTCAATTTGGAGGGCGAACTCAAATTCACGCCCCTCTTTTCGATAATCCCACCAAGGTTCGCCTTGGATGCAACATGGCCACCCGCCAATTTTTGTTCCGTAGAGTTGTTCAATATCCGTCTGGTCATAATAATCACCAATGCCAAGTTTGCTAAAATCAATGGGCATGGTGTCATGGGTTGGGTAATCTGTTAAACATCCCTCTTTCCATTTTGCTTCAAAAGCCAGAAAATGTGAGTTGTGCTCAGGGACTGTAACAGGAATTAACCTGTCAAAACTCTCGTATTTTCTTATGAAGAATGGGCTTTTGGGGGCGGCATCAGCAGAATCTATAATGTCAAAATTTGATGACCAATGATTTTGGGAAACAAATATTTGAAGCAATGCTATATCGTTTAGAATTTCTGGAACGAAGGGTGCGTCCCGTAAGTTTAACTGGCAAACCGGCCAAAGTGGTTTGCCGTCGAATATGGGCCATTCTTCGTCTTCCCGACAGGCTCTGATTTCTCCGAAGCAAGATGAGGTCAGCCCCCCGGATGGCCGAAAACCGCCAACACTTAAGACGCTCGCCGGCTTTGTGATCAGGGGGCGCCAATCATTTGCAACAGCGGGAATTACGGTTCTTTTTCGGTTCAGGAATTTTGGGATTTTCATGGGTTCATAACGTCAATTTTGCCAGCACATTTTGTATTCTTTATACTATTTTTCCGCCATAATTGCAATCTGGTAATGATTTCCCGTATTTCCAGTTGAAATAGTTGGTCAGAATTTTTGACTGAATACAAAAAAGCCACCCAAAAAAGGCGGCTTGATCTTCTTGCTTGGCGGCAGGTTAGTGTAGCAATGTTACGCGATGCGCAATTTTTGCAATGTCACCGGGCATAACGCCGATATCGTCCAATTGGCTGTTCGACAGGTTGGTCAGCACGGAGCGGGTTTTGTTGGCATTATATGCCATGGCAAGACCGTTAAACATATTACTGAAAATATTCACGACGGTTGAAGTTGCTACGGCCCCAAAGGGCACTGGGCGGGTTGTGTTGATGATAGCCATCAGATGCATTCCTTTAACATAAAAGTGGTGGCCGACTTGATCGTCGGATAAGGCGCATATAGGGCCGAAATCCGCGCCTCACAATGGTAATTTTTGCAAGGCTGAAATGCGTTTTTTGCATAGGTCAAATCCGCCTGTTTTAATGTATTATTAATGTTTTCACGCCAACCGAAATCACTGGTGATTTCCGTTGGGTTTTGAGGGCTTGTCAGGCGGGTTTTGCCCTTTGATAGTCAACAAATATTCCCGCCGAGGGATGAATTTGCGTTCATGACGCAGGGCGATGTTCTCGGGAATGGATTTTAGCCGTTTGGTAAATTTTGCGCCTATGTGGTCATCGCTCGCATACACCGCCCGCATTTTGTGCTCGAAATGAATACACTTGATACAAAAAACAACCCCTTCAGGAACGGTGCCGCCAACCATAATA
>CAZSSS010000287.1:0-3191 GCA_964609255.1 uncultured Rhodobacterales bacterium | reverse complement strand
AGGTTATACCCCGCAAACCCTCCAACGGTGCTGCCAGCAGCCAAATCATAGGTGAGTATGTCTGGCGGCGGGTTGATTATTACTACTGTTCTCGTCAAATCGCTTGGCATGTAATTTGTCACCATCCCGCCTGCATAAAACCCGCTCCAGTCGGTGGTGGCGGCGGGGGGCGTGATTTGGGTTACCGGAAAAACCGGCGCTTCGGGGCTGCCTGCGAGGGCTGTGCCTGCAAGCAGGGATGCTGAAATTGCCAGCAGTATCGAGTGTTTCATATTATATTCCTTTGAATTGAGTGCCGCCGTGCATGGTTAAAACTTCCAGCCCACGCGAAGCTGAACGGATTGGATGTTTGATTTAATTTCAAAGGTGTCATCAGAATCTGAACCGCCTGCGAGATCCCGAACAAGGTATTCGACTCCGACAAAAAGTTGGTCGTTTATTTTGTAATCAAGCCCGGCCCCATAAACAAAGCCACCACCGGGGTAGGAATAGTTCATCTGTGGGCTGTTTGGGTCATGGAAAGTTGCAAACGACCGGCCCACTACTCCATATGCCAACGCTCTGCCAAAGGCATAGCCGGCGCGCGCCTTCACATCGACCATCGGGCCATATTTGAGGTCAGTACCGGCTGTGCCAATCCCGCCAGAATCGACCGCAACTTCACCACCATAGACAAATGCGCCATGCTGGAAATTATAACCGGCAAACGCGCCAAATGCGGTGTTGGCAGCAAGATTCCCTGAGTCAGCAAACACGCCCAATGCATAATAGAGGTACGCTGTCTCGCCGCTAAAGCTGACCATCCCGCCTGCATAAAACCCGCTCCAGTCGGTGGTGGCGGCGGGGGGGGCGATTTGGGTTACCGGAAAAACCGGAGCCTCTGTGCTGCCTGCAAGGGCTGTGCCTGCAAGCAGAGATGCTGAAATTGCCAGCAGTATTGGGTGTTTCATGTTATATTCCTTTGAATTGAGTGCCGCCGTGCAGGGTTAAAACTTCCAGCCCACGCGGAGCTGGGCGGATTGGATGGTGGTCGAGATCGAAAACAATGGTAAACTCTCACGGTTCCCGGACAAATTTCGGGCAAGAAACTCAGCACCTACAAACATCTTTTCATGAACAAAATATTCTACCCCGACACCGTAATTCAGCCCGCTCGTCTTGAACTCAACCAACATTGGTGAATCCCCGTAATCGGCTAATGTCGAGAATGAAGCGCCAACCACGCCATATGCCATTATTTTCCCAAAACTGTATCCGGCGCGCATTTTTAGGTCTGTTACCGGACCAAAATATTGGTTTGGAAAGGCAGTAAACGATACGCTTCTGGAAGTGACGGCAAATTCGCCGCCCAACACGAACGAACCGAACTGAAAATCATAGCCGACAAAACCACCTACTGATGTATTGCCAGTGATAGGAGCAATAAACTGGAATACGTCGCTATCATAAGTTGATAGGTCGTTAGCTGTGCCATTGAAGCTGACCATCCCGCCTGCGTAAAACCCGCTCCAGTCGGTGGTGGCGGCGGTGGCCACAACTTGCGGAGGGGCTTGGTAGACAAGAGTTTCGGGGCTGCCTGCGAGGGCTGTGCCTGCAAGCAGGGATGCTGAAATTGCCAGCAGTATTGGATTTTTCATATTATATTCCTTTGAATTGAATGCCGCCGTGCAAGGTTAAAACTTCCAGCCGACGCGGAGCTGGGCGGACTGGATGGTGGCTGAATTTGTCCAATTTGGGTCGGTGCTCCAAGCACCGGAAAGGTCACGCACCAGATATTCGGCCCCGACGAACAAGTGTTCGTTGAGCGCAAAATCCATTCCTGCACCATACGACAAACCGGAGCCCGGAAAATTGTCTGCACCGTAACGATCAAAGTTGGAAAACGAATGCCCCATCACCAAATAGGGCAAGGCCTTGCCGATGCTAAACCCAAGGCGCACCTTTAGATCAAAAATTGCATCATAGCCGGATGTCGTATCCCCTTCGATACGAATGCCCCCTGAGGAAGCCGCAAATTCGCCGCCAAATACCATCGAGCCACGTTGAAAATTATAGCCGACAAAGCCACCCAAAGCGATTATGCTTGATAGTGGATCAGCGCCAAGCGGGCTTCCAAAATCATATAGAATGACATCGCTGCCTGTATCAAAGCTGACCATCCCGCCTGCGTAGAACCCGCTCCAGTTGGTGGCTGCGGCGGTGGCCACAACTTGCGGAGGGGCTTGGTAGACAAGAGTTTCGGGGCTGCCTGCGAGGGCTGTGCCTGCAAGCAGGGATGCTGAAATTGCCAGCAGTATTGGATTTTTCATATTATATTCCTTTGTAAAAGTGGCTGCCGCGCGGGGCTAAAACTGAATCCCGATGCGGAGCTGAACAGATTGGAGGGTTGCGGTTATGCTTTCATTGCTATTCTGGGTGCTTGTCCCTGAAAGATCGCGCACGAGGTATTCAGCGCCGACAAACCAGCGATCATTGAGCTGAAAGTCCACACCGGCACCATAAGCAAAACCTGAGCTCGGGAAGGTGAAGGCATCAACAGCCGGTCGGCTCAGGGTCGAGAACGAGCCACCAATCACGCCGTAAGCCAGCGCATTGCCAACCGCAAAGCCAGCGCGGGCTTTTAGGTCAAAAACCGGGCCAAAGCCGGTGGTGTCGCTGCCATCCACGGCCATGCCGCCGGAATGCACCGCGAATTCACCGCCGTAAACAAACATCCGGTTTTGGAAGTTATAGCCGGCAAACCCGCCGTAAGATGTGTTGCCATCCAGCGAAAAGGTGTCAACCGGCAAACCCACATCATAAAACGTGAAGTCACCAGCGCTATTAAAGTTCACCAAGCCACCGGCATAAGGCCCGCGCCAATCGGTGATGGTTACGGGCGGGGCTATAATTGGCGCTGCAATAATAACGGGGGCGGTAAAACTGCCCGCCATGGCCGCGCCAGCGCAACTGGCCAGCAGAATTGTTGTGATTGAAAAAGTTCTCATCCCGGGCTCCTCAGCTTGAAAGATCTGATTAACTGTTAGGATGGCTTTGATTTTTTGTCCCCTAGCAGATGGTAGGGATGTGATAAAAATACATCATAATTCTGCTATCAAGTTCTGCCGCAGCGGGTATTGGCCGGAAGTTTCTGCCCGGCCCTAACAATTGCTAGGCGACATTAAGGATACGTTTGTTAGGAAAACGCATGG
>CAZSSS010000286.1:328-3217 GCA_964609255.1 uncultured Rhodobacterales bacterium | reverse complement strand
GTTTTGTTACGGCAAGCCATTGGTGCCGGGCCACGGATTTACAGTTTTTCGGGGCTTATGCCCGGTGATGCAACTGCATTGCGGGAATTTGATATTATTCCAGTGCTGAATTCGGTTGAGCAAATTGCCGCATATGACGGCAAGGATTACGCGTTACATCTGGATAGCGGCATGAACCGGTTGGGGCTAAAATCTGTTGATATTGCTGGAATATTACCACTGTGCCCAACGATTTTGATCAGCCATCTTGCCTGTGCAGATACATCATTACATGAAATGAATGCCACGCAATTGGCCACATTTCGCAGCATGGCGGGGCATTTTCCCGATGCTCAAAAATCTTTTTCGGCGACGGGCGGTGTGCTGCTGGGGGCGGATTTTCATTTTGACCTGACCCGCCCGGGGATCGGGATTTACGGCGGATTACCTTTTGAAAACGCGCAACCCGTGCTGCGGCTTGACCTGCCTGTTATTCAGGTCCGCAAGGTTTCTGCGGGCGAAACCGTGGGTTATGGCAACGCATGGACAGCCAGCAAAAACAGTAAAATCGCCACGGTTTCAGGGGGTTACGCGGATGGCATCATGCGATCCTGCAAAGGGTTTAGCCTGTATGCGGGGGATGTTGCCTGCCCGGTTATCGGGCGCATATCAATGGATTTGTTAACAGTAGATGTAAGCGCGTTGCGCGATGTTCCTGCGTCGTTATCATTGCTGAATGATGTGCAAACAATTGATGTTTTGGCGGATCATGCGGGCACAATTGGCTATGAAATTCTGACAAACCTTGGCGCGCGCTATAATCGGGTTTATATCGGTGGAAGCTGAAAAAGGGTTTTTATGCAGGCCATTACAATGATAACCGAGGTTCTGGCCTCAATCGGGCGGTCAACCTTGGCATTGCTGGCGGGCACCGGGCGGCTGACGCTGTTTGCGCTCAGCGCTGTCAGCCATATTGTGCGGCCTCCGTTTTATCCGGTTGAGTTTTTGCAACAATTGCTGCGCATCGGGTATTTTTCGCTGCCGGTTGTGGGTTTGACCACGCTGTTTACCGGCGGGGCGTTGGCCTTGCAAATTTACGCGGGCGGGGCGCGGTTTAATGCTGAAAGCGTGGTGCCCTCAATTGTGGCCATTGGCATGGTGCGCGAATTGGGGCCGGTTTTGGCGGGGCTGATGGTTGCGGGGCGGGTTGGGGCCAGCATTGCCGCCGAAATTGGCACCATGCGGGTCACCGAGCAAATTGACGCCCTGACTACCCTGTCAACCAACCCGTTGAAATACCTAGTAGTGCCGCGCATTCTGGCGGCCACATTGGCAATGCCCGTGCTGGTGTTGATTGGCGATATTATCGGGGTGATGGGCGGTTATCTGGTGGGGGTCTATCGGCTGGATTTTAATTCGGCGGCTTATATCAGCAATTCAATTGATTTTCTGGAATCTGGTGATGTTACCTCGGGGCTGATCAAGGCGGCTGTGTTCGGGTTTATTGTGGCTGTGATGGGCTGTTATAACGGGTTTCGTTCCGCGCGCGGCGCGCAGGGGGTTGGGCAAGCCACCACCAATGCGGTTGTGTCGGCCTCTATTTTGATATTGGCGTCAAATTATTTCCTGACAGAATTGTTGTTTCCCGCATGATAGAATTACGCGATATTCACAAAAGTTTTGGCGCAAACAAAGTCTTGCGCGGGGTTTCGTTAACCGTGGCCAAAGGTCAAAACCTTGTGATCATTGGCGGTTCTGGCACGGGTAAATCTGTGTTGTTGAAATGCATATTGGGGATTGTCGCGCAGGATTCCGGTATGATTTTGTTAAATGGCGCGCCAATGAACCGCGCGGAATTTCTGCAAGATTTTGGCATGCTTTTTCAGGGCGGAGCGCTGTTTGACAGCCTGCCGGTCTGGCATAATATCGCGTTTCGCCAACGTCAGGGCGCGGGGCGGCTTAGCAAACCGCAAGCGATTGAGCTGGCTGTGGAAAAACTGCGGCGCGTCGGGCTGAAACCTGAAATTGCCATGATGTATCCCGCCGAATTATCGGGCGGAATGCAAAAACGTGTCGGGCTGGCCCGCGCGATTGCCAGCGACCCCGGCGTGATCTTCTTTGATGAACCAACAACCGGCCTCGATCCGATTATGGCGGGAGTAATCAATGAGCTGATCCGCGAAATTGTGGTGGAAATGGGCGCCACATCCATCACCATCACCCATGACATGAGCAGCGTGCGCGCCATTGCGGACCGCGTGGCGATGTTGCATGATGGCAAGGTGCAGTGGCACGGGGCTGTGACCGACATCGATAATTCGGGTGACCCGTATCTGGATCAATTTATTCATGGCTACGCTGACGGACCTATTGAAAGCGCGCATTAAAATGCTAGGAGTATAGTTAATGTCATATCCTAAACCACCGCCTAGTAAGGGATTGGTTCGACGAGCGGGAAAAGCCATTGCAACAGGGAACGCAACTGCGGAGGATTATAGTATTGTTGATCAATGGCGTTCGTCACACGGATATGTAATTAACACATTCCAGATTTGGCTTCGCCGAAATTTGAAAAAATCTGCTATTGATGCTGAATTTGCTCAAAGGCTTAAACGGCGTAAAACTGTTGTTGACAAATTGAAGCGGAAAGGTCCGTCAGGCTCATGGTTGATTTCAGACATAACAACGATGCACGACTTTGCGGGTTGCCGCCTAATTTTTGAAACTATCGAAGATATTCATAGCTTTCGAACACATCTTCATAGCGCCAAAACAATGAAGTATGTTAAGCACTTGCCGAAGCACAGCCTTACTAAATACGACTATATTGAGAACCCAAAAAAAACAGGGTATCGCGGGATTCATGACGTTTTCAAACACTATCCACGTCCGCATCGGAGAGGCGAAATT
>CAZSSS010000286.1:0-318 GCA_964609255.1 uncultured Rhodobacterales bacterium | reverse complement strand
TCCAGTATAGAACAAAAGCACAGCATGCATGGGCAACTGCCCTTGAAATTTCTGATATTATCGACAACACAAGAACAAAATTTGAGCATGGAGACGACGACAGGGGAGAGTTTTTCTCGCTTGCTAGTGAATTGATCGCTCGAAAGCACGAAGGAATTACTAGAGCTTATACTCATCTCAATTTGGTTGAATTAGCTAAAAGATTAGCAGAAATAGAAGAGCGGTTAGGTATTTTACGCCGCCTCGGCGCCATGCGAAAAAATACTGCGGGATTTGATTTTAAAAACCATAACGTCCTAAATATTTTTAAGGATAGTT
>CAZSSS010000285.1:0-3223 GCA_964609255.1 uncultured Rhodobacterales bacterium | reverse complement strand
AACCCGTCGCCTTTGCAGGCCTCACAGCGCCCGCCTTTGACGTTAAAACTGAACCGGCCGGATTTATAGCCGCGCGTTTTGGATTCGGGCATACCGGCAAACCAATCGCGGATCGGCGTGAACGCGCCCGTATAGGTCGCCGGATTTGACCGAGGCGTGCGGCCAATGGCGCGTTGGTCGATATCAATAACTTTGTCAAGATATTCCAACCCCTTAATCGATTTGCAAGGCGCCGGAATTTTGCGCGCACGGTTCAGGCGCATCGACGCGGTTTTGAACAAAGTCTCGATCGTCAGGGTGGATTTTCCGCCCCCCGAAACGCCTGTCACACAGGTAAACGTGCCCAGCGGAAACTTGGCGGTTACGTCTTTCAGATTGTTCCCTGTGGCCCCCGTCACCACCAGTTTTTTGCCAGTGCCTTTGCGCCGTTTGGCCGGAACTTTGATTGAGAGTTTCCCCGTAAGATACTGCCCCGTAAGGCTTTCCTTACATTTCATAATCTGTTTGGGCGTGCCTTGGGCAATGATTTCACCGCCATGCACCCCCGCGCCGGGGCCAATATCAATCACGTGGTCCGCCTCACGGATGGCTTCCTCGTCATGCTCCACCACCAGCACCGAATTGCCTTGGTCACGCAGGTTTTTCAGGGTTTCAAGCAGCCGGCCATTGTCGCGTTGGTGCAAGCCAATCGATGGCTCATCCAGCACATAAAGCACCCCCGTCAGGCCCGAACCAATTTGACTGGCCAGCCTGATCCGCTGGCTTTCGCCGCCCGAAAGCGTGCCCGATGCCCGCGCCCAGGTCAGGTGATTCAGCCCCACGTTTACCAAAAACCCCAGCCGTTCACGGATTTCTTTCAAAATCGCCTCGGCAATCTGGTTTTTCTGCGCGCTAAGCGCTGAGGGGATTTCTTCAACCCATGCCAAAGCCTCGGAAATCGACATCTGCACCACCTGCCCCGCGTGCAATCCAGCGATTTTCCCCGCCAAGGCCTCGGGCTTCAGGCGATAACCATCGCAGGCATTGCAATGGCGATTATTCTGATAGCGCTCAAATTCTTCGCGAATCCAGTTGCTATCGGTTTCGCGATAGCGGCGTTCCATGTTGGGGATCACCCCTTCAAACGGGCGCTTTACTTCATAAATCCGGCCGCCCTCATCATAGCGGAATTTGATTTCATCACCCTTGGAACCATAGAGCATGATTTGCTGCACATTCTCGGGCAATTCCGACCACGGCAGGGATTTTTTGAATTTGTAATGCTTGGCGATGGCCTCAATGGTTTGGCGAAAATACGGCGATTTTCCTTTGGCCCACGGCGCCAGCGCGCCTTGATACAGGCTGATGGATTGGTCCGGCACAATCAAGCCTTCGTCGAAAAACAGCTCCACGCCCAAGCCATCACAATCGGGACAGGCCCCAAATGGCGCGTTAAAGCTGAACAAGCGCGGTTCGATCTCTGGGATGGTAAAACCGCTGACCGGGCAGGCATAATTTTCCGAGAAAATATGGCGCTCAGCACTGTCATCCGCGATTTCCAGCGCGGCAATGCCCTCAGCCAAATTGAGCGCGGTGCGCAGGCTGTCAGCCAGCCTTGTTTCCAAGCCCGGTTTCAGGACAAGCCGATCAACCACCACGTCAATATTTTGGCGGAATTTCTTATCAAGCTTGGGTGCGTCGTCCAGCTCATAAAATTCACCATTCACCTTAATGCGTTGAAATCCTTGCTTTTTCAGCTCCATAAAATATTTTGAATATTCACCTTTGCGGTCGCGCACCACGGGCGCGAGCAAATAGGCGCGGGTGTCCGCCGGAAATTTCATGATCCGGTCGACCATCTCAGAAACCTGCTGGGCTTCAATCGGCAGGCCGGTTGCGGGGGAATAAGGCGTGCCAACCCGCGCGAATAACAGGCGCAAATAGTCGTATATTTCCGTCACCGTGCCCACGGTGGAGCGCGGGTTTTTCGAGGTGGTTTTTTGTTCAATTGAAATCGCGGGCGACAGGCCGGAAATATGGTCCATATCCGGTTTTTGCATCATATCAAGGAATTGCCGCGCATAAGCGCTCAGGCTTTCGACATAACGCCGCTGCCCCTCAGCATAGATCGTGTCAAACGCCAAACTGGATTTGCCAGAGCCGGACAAGCCGGTGATCACCACCAGTTTATCACGCGGAATATCCACGTCGATCGATTTGAGATTATGAGCGCGCGCGCCCCGCACTTCGATATTTTTGATCGCCATATTGGTCCCCGATATTCTGACCCTCTATATGTGAACAAAAGGTAAACATATGCAAGTGGAAATATTTGCCTTCGGGGCTTGATTTTCACATTCAATATTTTATATATGATCCGACAATAAATTCCTGAGGGGAACCCAATGAATATGCCATTTCAAAAACCGGTGCAATCAATTGCGCCACAAGACGCTGTTGCAAAAGTCACGGCTGGCAGCGCCATTTTAATTGATGTGCGCGACATAAAGGAGCTGAAATCATCGGGCACAGCATCGGGTGCGCTGCACATTCCGCTGATGATGATGCAAACCAAAGCTGACCCGCGCCACCCCGAATTCCACACGGATCTTAGCCATGAAAAAGCGGTTATTCTTTATTGTGCATCGGGCGCGCGTTCTGGCATGGCCGCACAAATGTTGCTGTCTTATGGGTTTTCCAAAGTCTATAATCTTGGCGGCCTAATGCATTGGCATCAGGGCGGCGGCGAAATTGTTCGTGCCTAAGCGTTAATACAATCTTGGTGGTCAGTCTGCACTACATTCGCTAATGTGGCCGCCAAGCAGATTCGCGCAAAGGAAAAATCAATGGCTGGCAGTGTTAACAAAGTAATAATCGTTGGAAATCTCGGGGCAGACCCAGAGGTGCGCACATTCAATAATGGTGGCAAAGTCTGTAACCTTAGTGTCGCAACCTCGGAACGCTGGCGCGATAAAAACACTGGCGAAAACCGCGAAAAAACCGAATGGCATCGGGTTGCTATTTTTTCTGAGGGTCTGGTTAAGGTATGTGAGCAATATCTGAAAAAAGGATCTACTGTTTATCTTGAGGGCAAAATGCAGACCCGCAAATGGCAGGACCAATCAGGCAACGACAAATATACAACCGAAGTCGTTTTGCAGGGTTTTGATAGCAAACTCGTTATGCTTGGTGGCCGTGGTGATGGCGGCCAAGGTGGCGGCGGCGGTTATGGCGATAGCCAAGG
>CAZSSS010000284.1:0-3228 GCA_964609255.1 uncultured Rhodobacterales bacterium | reverse complement strand
TGGCATGTTTTAATGCTTCGACAATATCGCGCCCCAGCACAAATTGCCGCCCCATTTCGCGCATGGCGCGGCCTACAGCGCGGCGAATAACCGGCTCTCCGACCCGCTTGACCATGCCGCGCAACAGCCCCGAGATACCGTCATCCTCAACCAGCACTTTACCCGTTAACAGCAACGCCCAAGTGGAGGCATTCACCAGAGATGACGCCGATTTCCCCAGATGTTTACCCCAATTGCTGGGCGCGATTTTATCTTCGATCAGGGCATCAATTGTATCAGCGTCAGGCACCCGCAACAGCGCCTCGGCAAGGCACATCAGCGCAATGCCTTCATTTGTGGACAGCCCGTATTCTTCAAGAAAAACTTCCATAAGCCCCGGTTTGGAAAACCCGCGTATATCGCGCACCAAACCAGCAGCGCGGCTGGATATTTTGGCGCGGTTTCGTTCGGACAAATTTGCCAATTCAACCAATTGTGACACTGCACTGGATTCGTCAGGCCGGATTTTGCTGCGGATTTTTGAACGATGATCAGACATAAAGGGCCTCCTTTGTTTTCTTATATCACCCAAGCAAAAGCCTTTTTGCTTGAATATTCCGGGATTTTAGTGAAAATCACTTAATAATGTCAGAAATGCAGGGAATATAATGAAAAACGACCCGTTAGACAGGATTGATTATGCAATAATGCGCGCGTTGGCTGCGGATGGGCGCATGACCATCACAAAGCTATCGCGTCAGGTTGGTCTTTCCAAATCCCCCTGCCAAATGCGGGTCAAGCAATTGGAAAAAAGCGGGTATATTCTGGGCTATCGCGCTTTGCTTAGCCCAAATAAACTGGGCCTTGATCACATTGCCTTTGTGCAGGTCACCCTGTCGGATACCCGCGCCAATGCGTTGGAGGTTTTTAATGCGGCTGTGCGAAAAACCCCCGAGGTGGAGCAATGCCACATGATCGCCGGCGGGTTTGATTATTTGTTAAAAGTCCGCACCCAGAATATTGCGGATTACCGCGCTGTGATGGGTGAAAAAATCTCGGCCTTGCCACATGTGACCAGCACCTCAACCTTTGTGTCTATGGAGGCCGTTAAAGAAGTAGTAGAGGGCGGCGCCATGATAGAGGGGCAATAACGGCGTTATAGAATTCAGGCAAAATGGCTTTTGGCGGGCAGGGGACCGCGACAAAAGATCAAAACCAAGGTCGGCGGGGTGATCTGGGTGGCGATCTATACAAATTTCCCTTCCCGAATCCCTTGACCTTCGGATCATCCCGCCGTAAGTAACGGCTCTGAAATTCATGCGCGTATTTTGGCGCGCTCTAACCATAAGGGGACTGTTATGTCTCGTCGTTGTGAACTTACTGGCAAAGGTGTCATGACTGGCAACAATGTCAGCCACGCCAAAAACCGCACGCGCCGCGTGTTTCGCCCAAACCTGATTGATGTCACCATGGCGTCGGAAACATTGGACCGCTCGTTCAAATTCCGCGTAAGTGCATCAGCATTACGCACCGTTGACCATCGCGGTGGCTTGGATGCATTCATGGCCAAAGCCAAGGATAGCGAATTGTCGGTTTCGGCGCTGAAAGTCAAAAAAGATATCGCAAAGGCCCAAGCCGAAGCTTGACGCCATTTGGCATTTTGTTTTGCAGCCTCGTCGAATTGCGGCGGGGCTGTTTCTTTTTGCCACGGTGATTTTTACCAGACTTTCGCATAAGGTTCCTGCATGAGGATTTTACGGCTCTTTTTGGTCATAATGCTGGCGGGTTCACTGGGTTTTACCAGTGCGATTTCTAGCTATGCCAAAGGGTTAAGCGCCGGAAGCACCACGCTGGTTATTTGTTCGGATGTTGGCGAACGCGCCATTGTTCTTGGGGCAAATGGCGAAGAAATACCCGTGCTGCACGCCTGTATTGATTGCTGCATTTCCGCTGCGATTCCGTTGTTACCAACGGTGGATTTGCCGGTGCCAACGCGGGTTTTTCCGGTTGAATTTGCGCAAGATACCCCGGCGGTATCGCCAGATTTATGGCGGTTGAACAAAGATGCGCGCGGGCCTCCTGTTTTGGGTTGATACATCTTAACCTTTTAAAATTGGAGACAAAAATGTCTATTAAAATTCTTGCCGTAACGGCAGTTCTTTCCCTTGTCAGCTTGCCTGTGTTTGCTGAAATCCTGATCATCGATGCTTATGCGCGCTCGGCCTCACCCAATGCCAAATCAGGCGCGGCCTTTATGCAAATCGAAAACACTGGCGATAGCGATGATCGCCTTATTGACGTGCGCTCTGATGCGGCCAAACGGGTGCAATTGCACACCCATGTGATGCAGGACGGTATCGCCAATATGATGCATGTTGCTGAGGGGTTTGAGGTTTTGGCAGAGGCCACCGTCATGCTGGAACGCGGCGGCAAACATGTGATGTTCATGGGGCTGAACGGCCCGTTTGTGCAGGGCGAAACCGTGTTGGTGACGCTGATTTTTGAACATGCCGGAGAGATCGAGATCGAGGTTCCGGTTGACCTCGAACGCTAAGGCTTTTGTCGTTGCGCGGCATCTGGTAAGGTGTTGCGCATGACCCGTTCGATCCTGTTTGTCTGCCTTGGCAATATCTGCCGCTCCCCCACCGCTGAGGCGGTTTTTCGGGGGTTGGCAAAGGGGCGTGGGCTGTTGATTGACAGTGCGGGAACCTCCGGTTGGCACGATGGCGGGCGGTCTGACCCGCGCGCCAGCGCGGAGGCGACACGGCGGGGATATGACATGTCGATGATCCGGTCTCGGCAGGTTTGCAGCGCGGATTTTGAGCGGTTTGATTTGATCATCGCGATGGACGCACAGAATTTGGCTGACCTGAACACGGCACACCCAGCGGGGGCAAAAGCGCGGCTGGAATTGTTTCTGGATTACGCGCCGGAATTCGGGATCAGGGACGTGCCCGACCCATATTACGAGGATAATTTTGAGCAGGTTTTCGACATGATCGAAGCAGCAAGCAAAGGGTTGCTGGCGGCGATTTAAGAGGTGGTGAGCGTGGTCTCCACGCACCCTACGGGCTGGTTTGGATGGGTTACAATTTGTATGCGGGCTTTAACCTCAACCACCCCGCCCGGTTTACCGGGCAGCGCACGGACCTCCCCCCGAGGGGAGGGCGCTTCTCGCCCACCCCCTGAGGTCCGCTGTAGCGCGCGGCTGGAATCTGTAGCAAATGTTGTTGGAATCTGTAGCAAATT
>CAZSSS010000283.1:0-3236 GCA_964609255.1 uncultured Rhodobacterales bacterium | reverse complement strand
GGCATCGATTTTGTTGTCCGACAGCGGGTTGAGCATGCAACAAGAACAATTCATCAGCATTATGGCGTTGAATAATTGCGGACTTGGTCAGGAAATGGCGCAAATAGTATTTCCGGATAACGGCATGTCTTTTTCAGAGGCGGATGAAATCGCGGACCAGTTAATGGATATGGGGATCGCCATCGTTGAGGCTGACGGCGAGACGCTTGTTATCGGGCCGGATTATTGCGAACCAACGCTGATTGACCCTGCACTTGGCGTCTCGGAAGGCACTGCGGATGCGGCTTTTGTGACCGAAGCCAAAACACAGCAGTTTATTGGTATCATGGCGGAAAATGGCTGCGCGCTGCACCGTGACCAGATTGAGCCGGTTTTCAACCAACCAGACATGATGCCCGATGATGCTGACGAAATTGCCGAGAGGTTAATGGATATTGGTTTGGCGATATATTCTCGCGAAACTCAAACACTGACAGTGGACGGGTCAATTTGCACCGCAAGCGGAGAAATTGCTGTTGAAGTGCAGGTTCAAACACCGGAAATCGCTCCTGAAAGCGACGGAAGCCCCGAACAGGTTTTCCTGTCGGTCATGGTTGAAAACGGATGTTTATTAACCGAAAGCGCGGCACAAAACGCGTTTGGTATGGCGGGTCTTTCGATGGAAGATGCCTATGTTATTGCTGATGAATTTGTTGTGGATGGCAAAGGATATTTTTCAGAAGATGACACAACGCTTACCCTAACGGTTCCTGAATGCAGCGCGCCGGTTACCCAAATAACCGAAGTGATCGAAGCCGTGGCACCGTTTGTTGAGGGCTCGGATTCAGGGGATGATGTGTTTTATGTTCAAAACAGCGACCCAGAGACCGGATTTTTGGCAATGATGGCCGCCAATGGTTGCGAAATAACGCAAAGCACCGCGCGCAATGTTATTGCCGAGGCAAGGCTTAATTACAATCAAGCAATGGGGGTTGCTGCTGTGATGTTGGGTGATGGCCGCGCCAGTTCACCCGATGGTGGCCAAACATTGCAAATTGCACCGCCTCTATGCATAGCAGGTGCAATAGATGCCCCCAAAGAACCACGCGATATATTTATTGATGTATTGCGGGCCAATGATTGCACCATGACAGCCACAGAATTCAGCACAATTTTGCCCGTTGACGGGCTGGATCAGAACACTGCATTTGGCCTGATCGCTGATCTTGAGGCCCAAGGGGTTATCACGCTGCCCACCACTCGGGATATTATTACCCTTAATTCGGAGAATTGCCGATAATGCTGAGTAGAACGCTGTTAGTTTTGGCTGAATGCCACGTTGTTTATACCTCAATCGGTTTTGGGGGAATGAACGCATGACTATATTAATAACGACAATCACGATCCTTGGTGCCGTGTTAAGCCTTGTGGTATTTTACATAGGGGTGCTGTTTCTGATTGCGCCAGAGCGCGGGTTGAAATTTTCAACACACCGCGCAGAAAACCTGACGTCAGTCATGGCTAATCGCTATTTCATGATGGCGGCAATGATGGCCGGTTCCTTGGTTTATGCCAAGCCAGAAGTCATTGCGTTTGTCTTTTTTGTTACCGGGTTAACACCGGTCCATGATGCATGGATTTATGCGCGTAATGGTCAGCCATTTAGCAAACATATTCCACCGGCTGTTATGTCAGCCCTGATGGTTATCGGTGCATTATACGTTTATTTTTCTACTGGAGCCGCCTAAATGTTGCGACGTTTGCACCCCATCCAACCCGATAGTTTTGCCTTTACGCCAGCCAATCTGGCATGGGCAGAAGGGCAGATAACCAAATATCCCGAGGGGCGGCAGGCCAGCGCGGTTATTCCGCTGCTGTGGCGCGCACAAGAACAAGAAGGCTGGGTCAGCCAACCGGCGATCGAATATGTCGGCAACATGCTGGGCATGGCCGAAATCCGTGTGCTTGAGGTCGCCAGCTTTTACTTTATGTTTCAATTGCAACCTGTTGGCGCAATTGCCCATATTCAGGTTTGCGGCACCACGTCCTGCATGATTTGCGGCGCTGAGGATTTGATTGGTATTTGCCAAGAAGTTATCGCAGCCAAGCCGCATGAAATCAGCGCTGACGGTAATTTCAGTTGGGAAGAGGTCGAATGCCTCGGGGCCTGCGCCAACGCGCCAATGGCGCAAATCGGCAAGGATTATTATGAGGACCTGACCGCTGAGAGCTTTCGCGAGATTTTGGCGGGTTTTGCGCGCGGCGAGGTGCCGAAACCCGGGTCTCAAAATGGCCGGTTTTCCTGTGAACCTCGGGGTGGCGTCACCACATTAAAGGATTTTACTGGCGAAGAATACAACGGCTCGGTTGGGTTGGCGGTTTCTTTGGGGGATACTGTAAAACGTATTCAAGGCGACGAAGTGCCGGTTTTGCAGCGGCCCAAAGCCAAGGCAAAACCCAAAAAGGCAGCAGCCCCTAAAAAAGAAAAAGCTGTGAAAAACGCGGCCAATGATGCTGATAAGCCAAAATTACTGGCTAAGGCCCGTGATGATGGTGCGGATGATCTTAAGAAAATCACCGGTGTTGGGCCAAAACTGGAAAAAGAACTGAATGGCGCAGGGGTGTTTCATTTTGATCAAATCGCGAATTGGACCAGCAAAGAAATTGCATGGGCCGACGAAAACCTAGTGAGCTTCAAGGGGCGCATTACGCGGGATAACTGGGTAAGCCAAGCTAAAAAACTGATGAAATAAAGGGATGATATTATGAGCGAACATTATATGAGTGACAGTAAATGCATGACTCGCAATTTTATCATTGCGGCAATAATCGCAGTGATTATCACCGCAATATTCGGGATTTGGCTGTCAAATACGCTGAGCATCATACTGCTGCTTGTCCTGTTGGTTATCGGTTGGCTGGTATCAGCAATCTTATGCAAAGCACGCACGGTTAACCGTGGACATAAGGCGATGACTGCGCCCGCAGAACCTGTTGCTGTTGCTGAACCCGCACCTGTTGCCAAACCAAAACCGGTCGCCAAGAAAAAAGCAGCGGCTAAGCCAAAACCGGTAGCCAAGAAAAAACCGGCACCAAAACCGGCGGCATCAAAAAAACCGGCTGACGGAAAGCCCAAGCTGTTAAAATCCGCGCGCGGTGGCAAAACCGATGATCTGAAAAAGATCAAAGGGGTGGGGCCAAAGCTGGAAAAAGAACTGAATGCCGCAGGGGTGTTTCATTTTGATCAAATCGCAAGC
>CAZSSS010000282.1:0-3236 GCA_964609255.1 uncultured Rhodobacterales bacterium | reverse complement strand
GATGAAACTCACAACCTGTCTGGTGAATCCACGCGCATGTTATGAAACGGAGCTGGAATATTCGCAGACAAATAACCCCAAAAACATCGCCATAATTGGCGCTGGCCCGGCGGGGTTATCCACGGCGATTGTCGCGGCGGAACGTGGGCACAAAGTAACCTTGTTTGACAGCGCCGCCCAAATTGGCGGTCAATTGAACCTTGCCAAACAAGTTCCGGGCAAAGAAGAATTTTTTGACCTGATTGACTGGTATGCCAGCCAATTGGACAGGTTTAACGTGGTGCAAAAACTGGGATACCGCGTGGGCATAGACGATTTGACAGGTTTTGATGAAATTGTTGTTTCAACGGGGGTATTACCGCGCAATCCACAAATTGACGGGCAGGAAAACAGCAATGTTCTGTCCTATTTGGAGGTTTTGCAAGGGGCAGAAGTTGGCAAAAAAGTGGCCATAATTGGTGCCGGCGGCATCGGGTTTGATGTGGCAGAGTATTTGGCAACAACCGACAGCCCAACGCTGAATTTGCAGGCATGGAAAACCGAATGGGGCATTGGCGACCCCGCGGAATTTCGCGGGGGCTTGTTACCCGTTGGCCCCCAACCGGAAAAACCTGAACGCGCAATAACATTGCTACAAAGAAAATCGCAAAAACTGGGAAAGGGCTTGGGAAAAACAACAGGATGGATCCACAGGGCCACATTGAATATGAAGAATGTCACCATGCTGGGTGGTGTAAATTATGAACGGATAACCGCTGAGGGGTTGTGGGTTTCTGATCAGGACACCCATGAAAACATGCGCTTGATCAAAGCGGATACCATCGTTTTATGCGCAGGCCAAGTTCCCGAACGAAGCCTTGCAGATCAACTTATCGCCAAAAATATTAACTGCCACGTGATTGGCGGCGCGGATGTCGCATCGGAGCTGGATGCAAAACGTGCGATCAACCAAGGAAGCAGGCTGGCGGCGGAATTATGACATCTCAGAAAATGTCAAAAATCAACAGTAATATCGGTATGGGTGCAACCGCCAATGCAACCGTCAGCACAAAATAAGGCCACGGAAAAATGCGGCTTAACCCGCAAAGCATGCCAATACCGCCCCCACCACCGATAACCGCATTTCCCGGAATATTAATGGCGGCAGCAATTGCCAGATAACGATGTTTCAGCAAAAACGGAACGATATGTTTTGGCGCTGCCTGTGTCAGGGCCAGCATTTTTTCACTGTGCGGCAAAGGCGAAATTTGCCCAATTAACGCAGCGGCGCGGGTAAGATACAAAAACCGAAGCAGCGATTGAAGACGTTTAACCGGAATAATCCGGCCAAAAACAAACCCAAGATTGATGCCAATGACTGTTGCCAGATATACTGGAATCACCAATTTTGTGCCAAACATGATAATCAATCCAAAACCGATCTCTACGCCGGGCACAAAAGGGATGGCTAACAAAAGGGCATAAAACAGCATCGACAGGAAAATCGCCGAATACACATAAGTGTTGCTCAGGTCGCTGACTTCCATTTGCACAAGATCAATCAGCCAGTTGCCCAGTTTATTGGCCCCAACAGCCAGCAAAACCAAAATAACAAAAAGAGCAGCAAAACGCCTGAAACGGGACCAACCTGTGGGAACAGAGTCTTGCATCATATGCTCTCTGACCATGCGGGAACGGTGCAGATTATCGCAAAAGAACCGTTGGCACTGTTACCCACTTTTTGAAATCTCGTCCATGATGTGCAAAAGTTCCTGCGCGGTGCCGGGTTCTGACATCGCATGGCCCGCTGATGTTACAATGCGTAGCTCAGAATTTGGCCAGGCTTTGTGCAATGCGTGCGCGGTATGGGGCGGGCAAATCATGTCATACCGGCCTTGAACAATATAACCTGGAATGTCTGCAATTCGGGGCATATCGCGCATGATCTGGCCTTCCTCAATAAAACCGGCATTGCTGAAATAATGGTTTTCGATCCGGGCAAAGGCCTTGGCATAACGCGGGCCGGGGACTGCACCGCGACCATTTGAATGTATAACCGCAAGGGTGTTTTCCCAGCGTGTCCATGCCTGCGCATAGATATCTGCCTGGTTTTCATCTGCGCCAAAAATGCGCTTGCCAAAGGCTTTGATCATATCGGTTTGTTCAGGCAAAGGAATAATGCTGGAAAAATCGGCCCATGCTTCGGGCCAAAATTGACCGGCGCCGCCGTTATAAAACCAATCCAGCTCAGCTTTTGTCATGGTGAAAATACCGCGCAGCACCAGTGCCTGCACCCGTTCCGGATGCGATTGTGCGTAAAGCAGCGCCAATGTTGCCCCCCACGAACCGCCAAAAACCACCCATTTTTCAATCCCCAGTCTTTCGCGAATGCGTTCAATATCGGCGATCAGGTCTTGGGTTGTATTTTGCTGCACGCTGGCGAAGGGCGTTGATTTCCCGCAGCCACGTTGATCAAACAGGATGGCGCGAAAAATATCGGGGTCAAAATACCTTCGCATGGTGGGTGAACATCCCCCGCCCGGGCCGCCATGCAACAAGATGACAGGTTTGCCTTTGACGCAGCCGCTTTGCTCTACATACAGGCGATGACCGTGGGTCATTTCCATCATAGCTGATGTAAACGGTTCCCGTGAGGGGTGAAGACTGGGCCGGTTAATGGCAAAGGGTCTGGCTTCTGGCATGGTTTGTCATTATCTGTTGTTGGTATCTCCAACATGGCAGGTTGAAAAGATGAGCGCAATGCACCCCAACAATACAATTGACCCAAACGAGGTGGCCAAATTTGAGGCAATGGCAGCGGAATGGTGGGATGAAACCGGAAAGTTCAAGCCGCTGCACATGATGAATCCAGTGCGGCTGGGCTATATCAATGACCAGATATCGGCGCATTTTGGGCGGGACAAGACCAGCAAAAAACCATTTAAAGGCCTGCGTTTACTGGATATCGGCTGCGGCGGTGGGCTGCTTTCGGAACCAATGGCCCAAATGGGCGCGGATGTTGTGGGCGCGGATGCAGCGGCCGGAAATATTCCGGTGGCGCAAATCCATGCCAAACAATCGGGCCTGAAAATCGATTATCGCCACACCATGGCTGAGGCTTTGGTGGATCAAGGTGAACAATTCGACGTGATCCTGAACATGGAAGTGGTTGAGCATGTCGCCAATCCGCAAACCATGATGCGCGCCTGTTATGCGCTGCTGAAACCCGGTGGGCTGATGATATGTTCAACCCTTAA
>CAZSSS010000281.1:0-3237 GCA_964609255.1 uncultured Rhodobacterales bacterium | reverse complement strand
GCCTGAAAACGCAAAAAGGGTTTAATATCGCGTCCTCAACCGATTTGGCGCGTTATTTTCTTGAGGAATACGACCTTGCCGTTGTGCCCGGTGCCGCGTTTGATTTTGACCCGAATATCCGCATTTCCTATGCAACCTCGATGGATAACATCGTCAAAGCATGTGACCGGATGCAGGCGGCTGTGGCGGCTTTGTCAGGGTGAACTCTCGGTAATGATTTGCGCAAATTCTGTGGTTTTGGCAAAAATTGTTGTGCTGATTTTGCGGTGTTTACTGTCGTCACAGACCAAAAAGCAGGTTTGGCTGCGCGCCATCGCAGCGCGTTTTTGCGCAGCCTCGGGGATTGAACTGCAACTGACCCCCAGTTTCTGATCAATCCCCGAGGCTGAGAAAAACCCGGTGGTAATCGCCAGATCACCAAAACTGGTATCGCCATTCAGCAGCGCAAAAGACGCAGTTTTGGGGTGGTATTCCCCCCCGATCAGTATCATTTTTATATGCGGTTTGCGGGCCGTAATATCTGCGATATTAAGGGCATAGCAAACAATGGTGATGACCAGATCATCGGGCAGCAGGTCAACCAGATGCCAAAGGGTTGTGCCACAATCAATGAAAATCGTATCGCCGGGCCGGATATGGCCCAGACATTTGCGGCACGCCGCGCGTTTGGCCGGTTTGTTCAGATCAACGGCGTTTCCAAGGTCATAGGGTGACCGCGCCGCGCCGCGCTCAAGCGAAAAAATATGGCCCCCAAGGCTATCAAATTCGGCTGGGTTCTCACGAATATCCCGCCGGATTGTCATTTCCGAGACCCCCAGCCGTTGGGCGGCTGCTTTGACGTGCAGGCTTCGGTTTTGGCTGACAATCTTGCGGAGTTTTGAAATTCGGGTTTGTTTTGTGCGGCTCATCAGGGCTCCTTTTGTTAGAATAGTAACAAAAAATGTTTACTTTACAACAAAAATCGGCTAAATTTGCCCATAGCCTCGAGTCGTGAGGCGGTTATGCGAGGTCGAATGGCAGATACAGCAGTGGCGGAAAAACCCGGCGGAAAAACCATTCCGCTTAAACTTGTGGCGCGAAATCCGGGCATGGCGCTGGATCTGTCTGTTGTTGATTGCATGCGGGTTAACAAATCCGCAAGCGAGCGGCGCGTGGCGTCGCTGCCCGGGCGGCGGGCGGTGAAAAAAGACGCGCAAGCCGCGTGGCTGCTGAACGCAATAACATGTATCGACCTGACAACGCTAAGCGGAGACGACACCCAAGGGCGCGTCAAACGCCTGTGTGCAAAGGCAATTCAACCGGTGCGCCCCGATATATTGGCGGCCATGGGCATGGCGGATTATCGTATTAAAACCGGGGCTATTTGTGTGTATCACCGGTTTGTTTCAACCGCAGTTGCGGCGCTGCAAGGCACCGGAATTCCGGTGGCGGCGGTTTCAACCGGCTTTCCGGCGGGGCTTAACCCCCATGCGGTGAAACTGGACGAAATCAAAGCATCGGTGGCTGATGGCGCGGCGGAAATAGACATCGTTATTACCCGCGAATACGCCCTGACAGGCAATTGGCCAGCACTTTACGCTGAGATTCGGGATTTTCGGGCAGCCTGTGGCAACGCCCATATGAAAACAATTCTGGCAACCGGTGAATTGATGACATTGCGCAATGTTGCAAAGGCCAGCATGGTTTGCATGATGGCAGGCGCGGATTTCATCAAGACCTCAACCGGAAAAGAACCGGTAAATGCAACCCTGCCCGTAACCCTGACCATGATCCGCACCATCCGCGATTATCAGAAATTGACCGGATATAAGGTTGGATACAAACCGGCGGGCGGTATTTCAAAAGCCAAAGATATATTGGTTTATCAAAGTCTTATGAAAGAAGAATTGGGCAATGAATGGCTGCGACCCAATCTTTTTCGTATCGGGGCCTCCAGCCTGTTGGCGGATATTGAGCGGCAACTTGAACATAACATAGACGGGGCCTATTCGGCGCTTCGTCGTCACCCGATTGGATAAACCGTGAGCATTGCGAGCTATTTTGAAACCATGAATTATGGCCCCTCAACCGAAGATGACAGCGCCGCCCGCGATTGGCTGAAAGCCAACAAAGCCGGGTTCGGGCATTTTATTAATGGTGCGTTTACCAAACCGACTAACGGTTTTGATACGTTTGAACCGGGCAGCGGCGCGGTATTGGCGAAAATAAGTCAGGGCAACAAGGCGGATATTGCTTTGGCGGTCAAGGCCGCAGCAAAAGCGCAACCGTTATGGATGGCGTTATCCGGCCATGAACGGGCGCTGAAACTTTATGCTTTGGCGCGGATTATCCAGCGCAACGCCCGGCTGATCGCGGTGGTTGAGGCCCTGGATAACGGTAAACCCATTCGCGAAACTCGCGACATTGATATTCCGCTGGCGGCGCGGCATTTTTACCATCACGCGGGCTGGGCGCAACTGTCAGGCAGCCAGTTTGCAGACCATGATCCGGTTGGGGTTGTCGGGCAAATTATCCCGTGGAATTTCCCGTTTTTGATGCTGTCATGGAAAATCGCACCCGCATTGGCACTGGGCAACACGGTGGTGCTGAAACCCGCCGAATACACGCCATTAACTGCGCTTTTATTTGCAGAACTGGCACAGGCGGCAGGATTGCCCGAGGGCGTGCTGAACATCGTGACGGGCGATGGCAACACCGGCGCGGCCCTTGTTGAACATCCCGATGTTAATAAAATTGCCTTTACCGGGTCCACTGCGGTGGGAAAAATGATCCGCCAAACCACTGCGGGCACGGGGAAATCTTTGACATTGGAACTGGGGGGCAAGTCTCCGTTTGTGGTGTTTGATGACGCGGATATTGATGCGGCGGTTGAAGGTGTGGTTGATGCCATCTGGTTTAATCAGGGGCAGGTGTGTTGCGCGGGCTCTCGGATTTTGGTGCAAGAAGGTATTGCAACAGATTTCCATAATCGGCTGCGCATCCGCATGGGCAAGCTGCGCGTGGGGCAGGCGCTTGATAAAACCATTGATATGGGCGCGATTATTTCACCCGATCAGTTGAAACGCATATCTGATATGGTTGACGCGGGCGTGGCTGAGGGCGCGGTTTTGTTCCAGCCCGCAATCGATATGCCAAAAACCGGAAATTTCTACCCGCCCACATTGCTGAGCGACGTGCAGCCGACCTCCTGCGTGGCGATGGATGAAATTTTCGGGCCAGTTGTGGTGTCGATGACAT
>CAZSSS010000280.1:0-3241 GCA_964609255.1 uncultured Rhodobacterales bacterium | reverse complement strand
TGAATGACGTGATGAGCTTTGGCTTTCATCGTATTTGGAAAGAGGCGATGATGGACTGGCTGGCCCCGCGCGCAGGGCAGCGGTTGCTGGATGTTGCGGGGGGCACGGGTGACATTGCTTTCAAATTCAACGCCCGCGCGGAAAACAAAGCCAGCGCCACGGTGCTGGATATGACCGAATCCATGTTGATTGAGGGTCGCAAACGCCCCGAGGCTGCAGAAATGGCGGATCGACTGGATTGGGTGGTTGGCGATGCAATGGCGCTGCCTTTCCCCGATAATACCTTTGATGTTTACACAATCAGCTTTGGCATTCGCAACGTCACCCGCATTCAGGACGCCATCAACGAGGCGTATCGCGTGCTGAAACCCGGTGGGCGGTTTATGGTGCTGGAATTCTCGGCCATTCCGAACAAAACCATGCAATGGGCCTATGACCGGTATAGTTTTAACATCATCCCGCCGATGGGGAAAATTATTGCCAATGACCGCGATAGCTACCAGTATCTTGTTGAATCTATTCGCAAATTCCCCAAACAGGAGGTGTTCAAGGACATGATCATCACCGGCGGATTTGATCTGGTGAAATACCGTAATCTGTCAATGGGCATCGCCGCGCTACATTCCGGCTGGAAAATATGAGAGGCCCGCATAATATCTGGCGTCTGATCCGCACGGGCGCCACGTTTGAGCGCTCAGGCGCGATGAAAATTGCATTGGAGGCGCTGGACGCTCCGACCAGCGTTTGGGTGGCGGCGCGGGTTATTGTCTGGCCGTTTCGCTGGCTGGGCCTGAAGGGCGACCCGAGCCAACCGCCGGTTTTGCGCGCGCTCACGGCGCTTGGCCCGGCTTATATCAAGTTTGGCCAACTCATGAGCACCCGCCCCGATGTGGTCGGGGACAAACTGGCGGATGAACTAAAGGTGCTGCAAGACAGCCTGCCGCCGTTTCCGCGTGCAGTGGCCATTACGGAGGTTGAAAAAGAGCTTGGAATCAAGGTCCATGAGGTTTTCAGCGATTTCCCCGAACCGGTTGCCGCCGCATCCTTGGCGCAGGTTCATAAGGCGACTTTGCGTGAAAACGGTCAGATCGTCGCCGTAAAAGTCCTGCGCCCGGGCATCGAAAAGGCCTTTATGCGTGATGTTGACGCCTTTCATTTCGCCGCGCGGTTCATTGAAATATTCGCGCCCTTTTCGCGCCGCCTGAAACCCACAGCAGTGATTGAACATTTTCAGGGCATTGTTGTTGCCGAACTTGATTTGCGCATGGAAGCCTCAGCCGGGGATGAGTTTGCCGCAAACACCAAATCCGACAAAGGTTTTGTGGTTCCTGCGTTATTATGGAAATATTCGGCCCGCCGCGTGTTAACCACTGAATGGATGGACGGCATACCGCTGGGGGATGTTCCGGCCCTTTTGGCCACCGGAATTGATCCGGTGGAATTTTCACAACGCATCATTCAACTGTTTTTGCAACACGCCCTGCGTGACGGATTTTTCCATGGTGACATGCATCAAGGCAATCTGAAGCTGAATAATAACGGTGATCTTGTGGCGTTTGATTTTGGCATCATGGGCCGAATAGACACCCACACGCGCCGCGCTTATGCCGAGATTCTGTTTGGGTTCCTGCAAAAAGATTATATGCGGGTGGCCGAAGTGCATTTTGAGGCGGGGTATGTGCCAAAAGATAAAGATGTGCACGCCTTTGCTCAGGCGCTTCGCAGCGTTGGGGAGCCGATTTTCGGCCAAGATGCCAGCAATATTTCCATGGCGCGGCTGTTGTCACATCTGTTTGACGTGACCGAACGTTTTGGCATGGAAACCCGCACCGAGCTGATTTTGCTGCAACGAACCATGGTGGTGGTTGAGGGCGTGGCGCGCACGCTCGACCCCGAAATGAATATGTGGCAGGTCAGCCATCCGGTGGTCGAGGGGTATATCCGCGATACTCTTGGGCCAAGGGCGATGATGCGGGATTTGGTATCAACTGTAAAAATGCTCAGCCGGTTTGGGCCGCATTTACCCCAAATCGCTGAGAAATTTCTGCGCGATGCCAGCACGGCAGATAAACCAAGCGCCAAAAAATCATGGATAAGCTGGCGTTCCGTTATTTTGGGCGGCGTCATTGGTGCTGCTATTCTGGCATTTCTGCAATAATTTTGACCAATGCGCCTCTGACAAGGCGGGCCTCGCCGTTCATGCCGTTTAAAACCCGAAACAGGTCTGTTGCGAATTCGCTTTGGGGAAAGCCGATTGCCAGTTCTTCAACAGAATCGCGGCCCGTTACCCTGTGGATTTCAACACGGGAATTGCGGGGTGCGGCCATTTCCTGTGGCTCTAACATCCTGAAACTGCTTAAAGTTTCCATCATAGCATCGCGTGCATCAGCATCACGGCGGCGTGAAAATCCGGCAAACCGGATCAATTGCCCGTCAAAGCGGATCACAGTTAACTGCAAGTCGCCACGCCGCCCGTTACGCCGCAAACCGATGGTTCCTGTGGTGGCTTCCAGCCCGTTAATCGTGATATTTCGGACATTACGGATACGCCGTCCGGTTCTTTGACGTCGCGGAATAGACTCCATCCATTCCGACAGATAATGTGTTAATGACCCGCCGGTATCTCTGGCTCCGGTCATCACCAATGTGCTGCCCCGTGGCCCTAAAACGTTGATTTGACGCGGCGTATTTTGAATGCGCAAATTTGGTGATGCGGTAAAGGTAAAGCCAAGCACGGGGTGCAAATATATTTGCCCCTGAACAAAACCCTGCTGCCGCGTATCCCCAAAAGCCAACCCGTCAATTGCTTCCAAATAGGCATCACTGCGCAACGCGCCCGTCATCGTTCCGGCCAATTCGCGCGCCAGTTGTTCGCGCAGTGCTGGCGCCGGGTGGTTGGCAAAAAACGGCGTTTCTTCGGGGTCGAACCCACGTCCGGCCATTGTGGCGCGCAGCGCTGAATTCGCGGCCATCGACACCAGAAAATCTGCCTGTGCATGGGGGGTATATCCTGCTGAAACAAGCAGGTTAATGCCATCGGCGTCGGCCGCCAATTCCTGTTCTTGGGAATGGCTGCCAATATCGCCCAGCGCGGCTTGCAGATTATCGCGAATGGCCTCTCCCATGCTGTCGGCGCTAAAAATACTTTGGGTAAGCGCGCCCAGCGCCCCGTCAAACAGGATGCGCTTATTGACGGGGCGCTGGGCGCGCTTACCCAAAGTATTTTTAGGGCCGACAGCGA
>CAZSSS010000279.1:0-3242 GCA_964609255.1 uncultured Rhodobacterales bacterium | reverse complement strand
ATCAATGCCGGTAACTTCCTCGGTGACCGTATGTTCGACCTGAACCCGAGGGTTCACTTCGATGAAAAAGAACTCTGCGGTTTCTATATCCATCAGGAATTCAACGGTGCCCGCGCATTCATACCCGACATGGGCGCAGATTTTGCGCCCCAATGCGCACAGGGTCTCGCGTTGTTCTTGGCTTAGATACGGCGCTGGCGCGCGCTCCACCACCTTTTGATTACGCCGCTGAACCGAGCAATCGCGTTCCCACAAATGATAAATATCGCCGTGGCAGTCGCCCAGAATTTGCACCTCAACATGGCGGGCTTTTTGCACCAGCCGCTCAAGATACCCCTCACCATTGCCAAAAGCCGCCTCAGCCTCGCGGCGGCCTTCCAGCACCATGTCTTCTAGCTGATCCGGCCCCATGATCCGGCGCATCCCGCGCCCGCCGCCCCCCCAAGAAGCCTTGAGCATAAACGGATAACCCACCGCATCCGCCATCTCGCGGACCTTACCCATATCATCGGGCAAAACATCCGTCGCCGGCACAACAGGAACCCCCGCCGCAATCGCAACTTGCCGCGCTGACGCCTTATCACCAAGCTTGCGCATGGTTGCCGCCTTAGGCCCGATAAACGTTATGCCATTGGCATCACACGCATCCACAAAATCCGGGTTTTCCGACAGCAAACCATAACCGGGGTGAATAGCATCCGCGCCGCATTCCAGCGCCACACGGATAATCTCGTCGATGCTTAAATACGCCGCCACCGGCCCCATGCCTTTGCCAATCCGATATGCCTCGTCCGACTTGAACCGATGCAGGCTCAGCTTGTCCTCCTCCGCATAAACCGCCACGGTGCGTTTGCCCATTTCATTGGCAGCGCGCATTACCCGAATGGCGATCTCACCACGATTGGCAATCAGGATTTTAGAGAAGTTTTTCATCAATGAACCTCGAAAAAGCTGGGGGTGCCCGTTGCTTACCTTTGGTCAACAAATATTGCAATGCACAACAAAGCCATCACCCTCCGTTTTCCAAATAGTAAAATAATCCTCGGGGGGGGGTGACGCATGTCACAAGGGGGGCCGAGGCCCCCCACGCCGAGCGAAGCGAGGCCATGGCCGCTGCGCAAATAAATTGGAACATATGCAGAACAACCCTTTTACATTTTGTCAATATATGTTAACCGATCCCCATGAACGAATTCGACTATGACGAAGCCGCAGCATTCGAAGCCGCCCCCCTTTCCGCGCAGGCCATGGCCGCGCGACCCGCCCCTTATCTTGAGGGTTTAAATCCCGCGCAAAAAGACGCTGTCGAAACGCTGCAGGGTCCAGTTTTGATGTTGGCAGGCGCTGGCACCGGCAAAACCAAAGCCCTGACCGCCCGCATTGCGCATCTGCTTAATACAGGCCAAGCACAGCCTAACGAAATTCTGGCGGTGACCTTCACCAACAAAGCCGCGCGCGAAATGAAACAACGGGTCGGTCAGAATATCGGTCGCGCGGTTGAAGGCGTGCCGTGGATGGGCACGTTTCACTCGATCTGCGTCAAACTTCTGCGCCGCCACGCCGAACTTGTTGGCTTGAAATCCAGCTTTACCATTCTGGATACAGACGACCAGTTGCGCCTGCTCAAACAACTGATCCGCGCTGAAAACATTGATGAAAAACGCTGGCCCCCGCGTATGCTGGCGGGCCTGATTGACAGCTGGAAAAACCGCGCCTGGACCCCGTCCAAAGTGCCAAGCGCCCAGGCCTCTGCCTATGACAATCGCGGCACCGAACTTTATGAGGCTTATCAGGCCCGCCTTACCACCCTCAACGCCATTGATTTTGGTGATTTGTTGTTGCATATGGTGCAAATATTCCAGAACCATCCCGATGTGCTGGCGCAATATCAACGCTGGTTCAAATATATTCTGGTCGACGAATACCAAGACACCAATGTTGCGCAATATCTATGGCTGCGCCTGCTGGCGGCGGGTCATAAAAACATATGCTGCGTTGGCGATGATGACCAATCCATCTATGGCTGGCGCGGTGCCGAAGTGGGCAATATCCTGCGTTTTGAAAAGGATTTCCCCGGCGCAAAGGTTATTAAACTGGAACAGAACTACCGATCGACCCCGCATATTCTGGGGGCCGCCGCCGGGATTATCGACGCCAATGAAAACCGTCTTGGCAAAACCCTCTGGACCGCCGAAACCATTGGCGAAAAAGTCCGCCTGATCGGCCATTGGGATGGTGAGGAAGAAGCCCGCTGGATTGGCGAAGAAATCGAGGCTTATCAATCAGGCACACGCCAGCTTGATCCGGTAAATCTGAATGATCAAGCCATCCTTGTGCGCGCATCCTACCAAATGCGGGCTTTTGAGGATCGCTTTCTGTCCATCGGCCTGCCCTACCGCGTTATCGGCGGGCCACGATTTTATGAACGCATGGAAATCCGTGATGCCATGGCCTATTTCCGCGTGGTGGTCAGCCCCGATGACAGCTTGGCGTTTGAACGCATTATCAACACGCCCAAACGCAGCCTTGGCGAAAAAGCCCTGCAAACCGTCAATATGATCGCGCGCAATAATGGTGTGTCGATGTTTGAGGGCGCACGCATTGCCGTGGCCGAAAACCACCTGCCCGCACGGGCCTGCAAAACACTGGGCGCGTTGGTTGACGGGTTTGACCGCTGGTCAGCCCAAATGCACGCCCGCGATCTGACCCATATTGAGCTGGCCGAGATTATTCTGGAGGAATCCGGTTATACCGACCATTGGAAAAACGATAAATCGATTGAAGCAGCGGGACGCCTTGAAAACCTCAAGGAACTGGTCAAAGCGCTGGAGCAATTTGAAAACCTTCAGGGGTTTCTTGAACATGTCAGCCTGATCATGGAAAACGAGCAAGACGAGGCCACCGAAAAGGTCAGCATTATGACCCTGCACGCCGCCAAAGGCCTCGAATTTCCATGTGTTTTCCTGCCGGGCTGGGAGGATGGGCTATTCCCCAGCCAGCGCTCCATGGATGAAAGCGGTCAAAAAGGCGTAGAGGAAGAACGGCGCTTGGCCTATGTCGGCATTACCCGCGCTGAAAAATATTGCACCATCAGCTTTGCCTCTAACCGGATGATTTACGGCAAATGGCAATCCAGCCTGCCGTCTCGGTTTATTGACGAATTACCGCCCGAGCATGTCGAGCTGTTCACCCCGCCCACCCTCCAGGGTGGCGGCTCTCGCGCCGCGGCGCCCGCGCCGCCC
>CAZSSS010000278.1:0-3243 GCA_964609255.1 uncultured Rhodobacterales bacterium | reverse complement strand
TGGTCTTGTTGAAGGTTTTGACAAAGACGATAATCCGGTGAATACCGGAAATATCATCGCCGCCGCAGAGCCCATTTTCGACCGATTTGCTAAACTGGTTCGCAACAAAGACTGAGTCAAAGCCGAGCGAAGCGAGGCCATCGCTGGCGGTGTTGATCCGTAAGGATCATAAATGGCAGCAAATTTGTTGAGGGGGGCTCCCCCGCAGTCAGGCGCCGGAATTGCTTTCAGCAATTCGACCCCTGCCTTTGGGCTTGGCCCTCGTGCTGCGCACATCGGGTGTCGCTGCGCTGGCTTATTGAGTATTTTTGGAACAAGAAATCAAGTGCGGCCCTATGCAGCTAATATTTCGACCAGCATGTGGTTTTAATTTCAGGCATTTCCGCGCCGCAGATCCGCCTTAAGCAAGCCGCAATACTGCATCGCCAGCTTGCATATCGTCTTGCGCGCGATCAAACCGCAGATGCGCCAGCCCCATGCCGTTAGCAACGGTAAAAAGTGTCCCGACTGGTTTGTTGTTTGCTGTAATCGAGGTGCCACATTCAGGCGCATTTCCAGAAACACTCACACGCACCAGGCCTTTTTTCAGCTTGGTTTTATGCTTCATCCGCGCGGTGATTTCTTGCCCCACATAGCAGCCCTTGCGGAAATCCACGCCGTTCAGGCGCTCAAACCCTGCTTCCAGAATATAGGTTTGCTCAACCACCAGTTCCACGCCGGTTTTTGGAATAATGTGTTTAACCCGCAGAGCTGTCATTTCAGCAGGATCCATCACTGCCATTTGGGGCGCGGCGATCCCGTATAATCGCCATCCCAAATTGGGGTCTCGCGGATCAACATGACCTTTATCCGGGGCACCCCCGAGGCCACGCCACACTTTTTCGGCCGCCACGCTGATTTGCACATCCGCACGAAGCCGATACATATTCAGGCGCTGCGCCAATGCCTCAGCGCAATCCGCCGTAATGTCAATCAGCACATCATCGGCTGAACCAACCAAGAAGAAATCAAACAGATATTTGCCTTGCGGTGACAGTAACGCGGCATAAACCGGCCCTGATGCCAGACCCGCCAGATCATTGGTTACAAGGTCTTGAAGGAACTTTATCCGATCCGCGCCGGAAATCCGCAGCACGTGGCGGGATAAATCCAGATACCCTTTTGTCATTTGAGACTCTCCTCTTTTTGGCTTATATACTGTGCAACCGTCACAAAACCTAGTGTGCAGAACAAATGCCTAGCCCGATTTCTGTTATCATACCAACGCTTAATGCCGCCAGCCAAATTGGCCCCTGCCTTGGCGCTGTTGCCTTGGGGTTGGAACATGGTGCCATCGCCGAACTTATCATTGCTGACGGAGGGTCGGATGATGAAATCGCCCAAGTCGCAGACCATTGCGGGGCAACCTTGACCCTTTCGCCAAGGGGTCGGGGCAGCCAGCTCGCAAATGGTGCGGCAAAAGCAAAGGCTGACTGGCTGCTTTTTTTGCACGCAGACACGGTTTTGGCACCAGACTGGCCACAGGCCGCGCTTGCGCATATTGCCAACCATGGTGACCGCGCCGCTTATTTCCGATTACGCTTTGACGCCAACCACCTGCAAGCCAAAATTATTGCCAAATGGGCAAATTGGCGCGCGCGGGTATTTGGCCTGCCATACGGCGACCAAGGCTTGCTAATTTCACGACAGCTTTATGAAGAAACCGGCGGATATCAAAGCATTCCATTGATGGAAGATGTGCAAATGGCAAAAGCCTTGCGCGGCTGCTTTGTTGCGCTTGATTGCACCGCCACAACCAGCGCTGAGCGTTATCAAAAGCACGGCTGGATAAGACAAAGCTTTCGAAATTTCAGTCTTTTGATGCAATATAAACTTGGCGTTGATCCTGTCCGGCTCAGCCAAAAATACCGCCGCTAATGCCTGAATTGCAGCCGGTATAATTCAGCGTATATGCCGGATTTTTCCAATAATTCCTTATGGGTGCCGGATTCGGCGATTTTACCTTTATCCATAACAACAATTTTATCGGCATCCATTATTGTCGCTAAACGGTGGGCAATGACAAGCGTTGTGCGGCCTTTTGACAAGCGCGCCAAAGCGGCGCGAATCGCTGCTTCGGATTCGGCATCCAAAGCTGAGGTAGGTTCATCCAACAGCAATATCGGCGCATCGCGCAACATCGCGCGTGCAATCGATAACCGTTGTTTTTCGCCACCCGAAAACGTTGCCCCGCCGCCCGTCACAACTGAATCGTAACCCCTCGGAAGGGCCGAAATAAACCCATCTGCTGCGGCAGCTTTGGCGGCGGCTTTGATGTCGTTTTGCGCCGCACCAATACGACCAAACCCGATGTTTTCGCCCACAGTGCCGCTCAGCAAAATGGACTCCTGCCCCACCAGCGCAATCTGTTTTCGCAGCGAAGATTGTGTAACCGAGCGCGCATCAACACCATCAATCAATATTTTGCCATCTGTCACATCATAAAGCCGCGGCAAAAGATTAAAAATGGTTGATTTCCCCGCACCTGAACGACCCACAAAAGCCACAGTTTTACCGGCCGGAATATCCAGATTTATGCCATTTAACGCAGTGGTGCCATCGGGATAAACAAAAGATACATTCTGAAACGAAATTGCCCCTTTTACTTTTGGCATTTCAGCAGCATCGGCTGCATCTTTGATGGTATTTTCCAGATCAATAATTTCATACACCCGTTCCAGCGCCGCCTGACCTTGCTTGGCCATGGCAAAAGTCTGGCCCAAATTGCGCGCAGGCTGTGAAATCACACCCAGACCCGCCATCAACGCCATAAAATCCGCCAAAGTTGCCGCACCGTTTGACAATCGCCAAGCGACAATCACCAGCAGCGCCGCAATCGCTGCGCCAGACAATGTTTCCATTACCGGCGATAATTGCGCCTCAAGCCGGATCAATTTGCGTTTCAGGATCAAAAGCCGATCAAAGATTTCTTTTGCGCTATCGATTAAAAACCGCTCCAACTGATAGGTTCGTGCCATGCGAATACCGCTAAGAACTTCTGAAACCTCACCCGTCATGGTCGCCAAACTGCCCTGAGTGCTGCGCGAAACTTTGTGGATGCGCGCCCCGATTAAATTAACCGGCAAAACAGCCAGTGAAAAAACAAACACCAAAGACAAGGTTATCAACCAGTCAATTGTCATCATCACAGCAATAGTCGCAATAATTATCAAAACAGAGCTAACCCCCTTGAAAATATGGGTT
>CAZSSS010000277.1:0-3245 GCA_964609255.1 uncultured Rhodobacterales bacterium | reverse complement strand
TCGGAAAATGCGCGCGGTGATCAGTGCGAAAACTGCACAAAGCAGCTTGACCCGACAGATTTGATCAACCCGCGCTCAGCTATTTCGGGGTCAACCGATTTGGAACTGCGTGAAACCAAACACCTGTATCTGAAACAATCCACCATGCGCGATCGGCTGGACAAATGGATCGATGGGCAAAAAGGCTGGCCGATCCTTTCCACATCCATTGCCAAAAAATGGCTGCATGACGGCGACGGGCTGCGCGATCGTGGTATTACCCGTGATCTGGATTGGGGCGTTCCGGTGCAATACCCGGGCGCACCGTGGTCTGGCATGGAAGGCAAGGTTTTTTACGTTTGGTTTGATGCGCCGATTGAATATATCGCCGCGACAGCGGAATGGGCGGACAGCACGGGCGCCAAGGATGCAGCATGGGAACGCTGGTGGCGCACCGATAAAGGCGCGGATGACGTACATTATGTGCAATTCATGGGCAAGGATAACGTGCCGTTTCACACGCTTTCATTCCCGGCCACATTGATGGGGTCAGGTGAACCGTGGAAACTGGTGGATTTCGTTAAATCCTATAACTGGTTGACCTATGAGGGCGGGAAATTTTCCACCAGTGCGGGGCGCGGGATATTTATGAATCAAGCGTTGGAGATTATGCCGAGCGATTATTGGCGCTGGTGGTTGCTGAGCAACGCGCCAGAAAGTTCTGACAGTGATTTCACATGGGAGAGTTTTCAGAGTGGCGTCAATAAAGATCTGGCTGATGTGCTGGGCAATTTTGTCAGCCGTGTGACCAAATTCTGCCGCAGTAAATTTGGCGAAATGGTCCCAAAGGGTGGTGCATATGGCGATGCCGAGGCCATTGTGACAGCCGAGATCAACAAACGCCTGACCGCCTATCAAAACCACATGGAAGCCATTGAATTGCGCAAAGCCACCGTCGAATTACGCGCTATTTGGGTGGCTGGCAACGAATACCTTCAAGCCGCCGCACCATGGAGCGTTTATAAAGAGCATCCCGAGGCGGCGGCTGCAATCGTTCGGTTTGCCTTGAACCTGATCCGCCTTTACGGGGTTTTGTCGGGACCGTTTATCCCCGATGCGTCAGCCAAAATACTGGCAGCGATGGGCGCAGAGGATGCCGCGTGGCCCGATGATCTGGACGCGGCCTTAAATGCGATGCCCGTTGGCCACGCGTTTGACGTGCCCGACGTGTTGTTTGCGAAAATCAGCGACGAGCGCCGTGTGGAGCTGGAAGAACGGTTCGCGGGGGCGTGAAGGTCATTATCCCTGCAATTCAAGAAATCGCTGCCGATGATGCGCCAAAAACTCCTGCGACGGCAAAAAACGATTCGGCAAGCGAGGCCGGTTAGAGGCGACGTCGTTTAATGCATCACGATTGTCCTTAGGTATATTTTTTGCAACGAGAAGTTCGAAATCCAGCCCAAAGCTGATCAAGTGTTTATCAAACGCCTTGTCGTGCAGGGGGTTCAGGCAAATGCCATTTGAAGGGTTCATTCGGGTCCCCGAACTTTCCGCCCAACCAATTATGTGGCTTGCAACCAGTAAGCGTGGATCATTGATTTTAGTTAATCCACATTGGGATTCATAAGATGTCAGCACGCTTTTACGAAATAACTCCTGTCCTCGTCGATTTGTGGCACTTACAATGATGTCACGGCCTTCGCCAAATCCTGCAAAATTATTGTCAGGGGTTTGCTGATATTCAAGCTCAACTTTAGGGATTTCGGAGGCATTTAGAACGCCAGTCGGATCAATCAAATATTCATGCCAAACCTGTCGATCCAGCTTGCTGGCATTTGCCATGCCTTTGCGATTAATGCTGTCATCAACCGCTACAAGGTTGCTCATTTTAAGAGCGACAGCACTTGGCGTGCGGTTGATTATTATTGCCAGTTTTATTATGTCAGGGTTGCCGGAATGAATTCGGCCAAACGGCGTAATCAGATAGAGCGCTAGCGCGCGCTGTATATCATGTCGCTCCCAATTTCGCCGTTTTGCCATATTTTCCTTTTGATGGGAATGTGGCAAGAAAATTATATTAATGCAACAACAGAAGAATGATTATCAGTTTTGAAAACGTTCAAACGGATATTCAACCGTATTTTACTCGTTAACTTTTGGCCCAACCGCGCGCACCCGTCAGACAGCATTAACCAATTCATGTGATAGCATTCACGGTCTTGCGAGACATGTCGAAAGGCATGCGGGGTATCGCGCCAAAATTGACGTGCCAGAACGGTGCGCGGAAACCACGCACCGCACCGTTTATGTGCTGGATCTTTGCCAGAAAAACCCTGCGATCAAACCAAGCGCCAGCCAAGCAACGATGCCAACCGCCAATGTCAGGCTGGCGAAATGGGCCGCAAGTTCGGGTGGGGTTACGCCCCCATAATCATGGGTCATTGGCGCGCCGGTGATATGCGGCAGGGCCATAATCGCAATTCCAGCCCCCCAAACCATCCAGTTTTTACCAAAGGCGATGCTGGCAATCCCGATAACACTGGCGGCGGTTACAAACACTTGCCAAATCTGGCGCGCCTGCAATTCAGCCGCAGAGCTGCCCGGTAATTCAGGCGGCAACCCGGCTGAGGGCAGCAGGTAAAATGCCACATACCCCGCCGCACCCCAGATTAAACCCGTTCGAGCATTAACAGAAATTCCGGCGCGTTGAGCCATGGCAAATCCGGCAACCATAACCAGTGCAAAACCCAAATAGGTTCCCAATGTCCACAGGACAGACTGGCCATGACGGCTGAATAATGACCTTTCTGCCGACCCGTTGCCGTGGCCTTCATCCGCATGGGCGCTGCTGTTGTCAGTATGATCCGGCATCACTGTGCCATAATGAACTTTTATGCCGTCCTCGTATAATTCTGCTTCCAGAATGACCGGGGCGACAAGCCAAACATGAAGCAGGGCGGCAATCAGCCCTGCTCCAAAACCAGCGAACACTGCGCTGGTAATCAAATTTTTAAACATAATTAGTGGCAGGCAAAGCCCATAGCATGACGCATATCATGCGCCGAATCGTGGATCGCGCCAGAATTGGCAAACCCAGCAACAAACAGAACCGACAGGCCCAGAAATGCAACAAACACAATAGACAGAATGCTGCTATCGGCCTGCGCGACTGTATTGGTATTAATAGTCATTTTATTCTCCTTTGCTGTCTCACCCGACAGCGGTTGACGTTATGCTTGGCCGGTCTCCTGGCTTATGGTTATTGG